>JBQEQV010000077.1:0-12458 GCA_052043585.1 Anaplasma sp.
GCGCCACCAGCATCTGCGTCGTGGAACAGTTGGGACTTGCTACTATGTTCCTGCGCGTGTATGCGGCCAAAGCGTCCCTATTTACCTCTGGAATCACCAAAGGAACATCTTCCTCCATGCGAAAGAAAGAGGAACCGTCCACAACAACACAGCCGCTCTCCACTACTCTGGGGACATACCTGGCCGACACTTCACTGCCCGTAGCAAAAATTGCGATCAAAGCATCACGAAAATCGTACCCATCGAGGTGAGCGCATTGCACCTCCCCTTCTTCCCCGTAACTCAGGCGTTTACCTACAGATTCGGCTGAGGCAAGCGCAACTACATCTTGGACCGGGAAGCCAAACTCACTCAGAACCTTGAGCACCAACCGCCCTACGTTTCCAGTGGCCCCGGCCACAGCTATCGGACCCATACCTCTAGAAGCAGCGGTACATCATCGAGCTTATGGCATCCTTGCTGTACTCCATGGACTTCCTGAACGCGTCATCAAACGCAGCCTTTATCAGATCTTCTACCATGAAAGCCTTGCCCTCCAGAAGGGACGGATCAACCTTAATTTCCTGGACCTTATATTCCACAAAGTTCGAGAGTAATATCTTCACGGAAACCCTGCCACCAAGCGATTGGCCGTCAAACAACTTGGGCTCTCGGTGCATACAAAACTCCGAGAGCTTCTCCCTCACAGCGTTCTGCAAATCTAAAAACTTCTGGTCGTCAAAGGACATAAAAACTACTCGCTAGACACTAAACCACAAAAGCCTACAACCGAAGCGCCCTCAAAATCTCGCACCACGCTCATGACGGTCTCGTCCTCCTCGGGATTGTACATCTTGTCAGAGCCACTTACACCATTTTTTTTCTCACCCGCCTCATCCAGATCTTCGTCCACTGCTTGTGGAGCCTCCTCGGCAGGCTTGCTTACCTCAACCCGAGGCAGCGCCAAGTCATCTCCTCCTACTTCTGGACAAAATTTAGGAGGTAACCCTGCGGCACCCGTTCCCTCCTTAACTTTTTTTTTAGACGCAACTAAAGACACTTTGTCCGACTCCCTAGCAAGCAAAAGCCCGGCTATTTTTTGAGGAGAAGGAAGCCCGCTCAGGTAGCACAGTCTGATCACTACCATCTCCCCAGCCTGTTGCGTGTCTTCAGCATTCTTAACTTCCTGTATCCCACTGGCTAGTGCCTGCCAGACACGAGAGAGAAAAGAAGTATTATCCGCCCTGGAAGCGGATAATATCTTATCTCCAAAGCTGAGCTTATGCTCCTTGCTTACAGATGCAACGCACAATTCATACACGATTGACTGAATCCCCTCCAGCACGGATATCGGCAGATTTTGTGCACACAATTTTCTAAAAACCTGCACTGCCTCTGAGGCCTCAGCCTCCAGGATGCACCTGGTCAAGTTCTCTATGAGATCTTTGTCAACGCACCCCAATAGGACCCGAACATCCTCAACGCGGATGTTATTTTTCGTGTAGATGAAGGACTGCTCAAGCAAGAAAAGTGAGTTCCGCACGGATCCTGAAGAGTTTTCCGCTATCAACCTCAACCCGTCCTTGTCATAAACCATGCCCTCTTTCTCGGCAATCTTTACCAGATGCTCGAACAGCTGGTCGACAGACAGCCTCAATAGGTCCAACCTCTGGCATCTGGAGGCCACGGTCACCGGCACTTTCCTAGCTTCAGTGGTGGCCATGATAAACCTAGCATGTTGCGCAGGGTCCTCTAGCGTCTTCAAAAGCGCATTGAAAGCGCTTATTGATAGCATATGCACTTCGTCTATTATGTAGACCTTGAACCTGGAAGACGTAGGTAGGTAATGTGAATTTTCCAGCAAACTCCTGATATCGTCCACACCTGTGTTGCTGGCCGCATCTATCTCTATCACATCCGGGCTCACAGAGTCTCTGATGGCAACACAACTGCTGCATGTCCCACACGGATCCTGCACTGGACCATTCTGGCAGTTAAGACACAAAGCAACGATCCTGGCACATGTAGTTTTCCCCACCCCACTTGCACCAACCATCAACAGGGGAGAATTCAAAGACCCTATCGCGAAGGAGTTCTTTAGAATCCTCACCAAAACGTCTTGGCCAACCAAATCATCAAAGCAACGTGGCCTGTACTTAAGCGCCAAATTCACTGCTGTACTCAGAAAAGTTCGTGGGAGGTACAACCCGGAAAGACAACGCTACGGCTGCTTTATTTCTAACCTGACCGACTTCACGTGCAGCCCGCTCGCACCACCCTGGCCACTCTATCATAGTTGATTTTAAAACTCAATTAGATTCAGGTTTGCCGCCACTGGCCCAGATACCACGAACTATACAAACCGGGATAGCTCCCCAGCAACATCCACCATTCTCCAGGCAAAAGCCCACTCGTTATCGTACCAAGCTAGCACCCTAGAGATATTGCTGCCATTTGTGTATGTCTCAAGCAAGTCAAAAACCGCACTGTAAGTCGTATGATTAAAATCTGACGATACAAGGGGCTCATCGGACGCCAAGAGCACCCCAGGTCGCGAGGCAGCTGCCTCGGACAAAGCGGAGTTGATACGCCCTTTATCGGCTTTAGTAGAAGTCACAAAAACGCAGTCTACTACTGAGACGTTGGGGGTGGGCACCCTAATGGAGGAGGCAGCAAGCTTCCCTACAAGATGCGGAAAGAGCCTCTCCAGAGCCTTGGAAGCACCAGTGGTTGTCGGAACCATAGACATTCCGCACGCCCTTGCTCTTCTGAGGTCTTTGTGACTCCCATCAACGTGATTTTGGTCGTTAGTATACGCGTGTACAGTGGTTATAAATCCGCCCTCTATGCCGAACTCTTCGTCCATAACCCTCACGGCATGTGCGGCACAGTTTGTGGTACATGATCCCACGGACACCACATCATGCTCGCTGGTGATCTTCGCCTCGTTAATCCCGAATATCACTTGCAGATCAGCATCAGAAACCGGAGCTGAAACCACCACTTTTTTTACAGTATCTCTCAGATGCTGAGAAGATAATTCTCGGCTGTTGAACTTTCCAGTGCATTCGAACACTATATCCACACCCACATCCCCCCAAGGAATGTTTTCGGGCAGCGACTCCCTGAAAAACTGAACGGTCTTGCCTCCAACAACTAGCGCATCGTTGCCTCGTGCACTAATTTCACCTAAAAAACTGCCATGCACTGAGTCATGCTTGAGTAGATGGCAGTGAACACCAATATCGGACAACCCGTTAACCGCAATTAACTCCATGGGCAACCCCGAATTTTCACACAATATGCGAAACAGGCACCTACCTACTCTACCTAGTCCGTTTATCCCAACTTTGACCACAAGATTCACAAAATTTAAATACCTGCACTAACTCTGCCATCATTACCTGGTTCTCGCAATTAATTCGTAATCCAATGCAGTGTAGTCCTAGTGTACGTCCCATTGACTTTACACCGGCCAATATATAGTGGATAATAGTACGGCATTAAGGCTGAGGGTGCCAAACGAGGCAGCACAGTGTCATGTGAGAGTTTGGACACGGGTCGTGTGCAACACATAGCCACTGATATCAGCCGTAGTCGAGCAATTGCCGCTGCAGGCGACTTACTGAGGTGCCTGCAAAATGAGATTTCAGCGTAAAACTCTCCTCTTCGTGGCTTCCGTTCTGGCAGCCGTGGAGGCGGATATGTAAAGAAACAAGGAATCATGCTAGTATTTTTTTTCTGTACGCGATCGAGGTTCACGAAATGTCGGTATCTGTTGACATTCATAGGAGGCTGCTGCAAGTCGAGAAGATAAACTACGTAAGGCACTGCTGCTCGCTATTCACCCTGAGCGTATTGTTTGCCATGTTTCTCGTCTTTGCACTGGCTCAGGCTGGCATGCTTTCCGGACTTGGCGTCGCTGCACCCAACTTTTGGATAGCTTTTGAGTGTCTAGGGGCATTGCTCTCGCTCACAGGGTTTGTCTTGACTGCGCTTTTGGTCTTCAAGGTGGAAGTGGAAAAGCGCAAGATCGCTTCAAGGATTAAGCGCGAATATGCTCAAAGAGGCATGCAAAGTGCTCTGGAACGCGAAATGGTAGATAGGAAGCTGCCGGATCGGCTTTCCGACTTCATCGAAGGGAATGCATCAAAGCTGGACCTGGCGGCGTCTACGCTCTTTGCCATCATGGCACTGGTCTCCATAGGATTTTTGCTATCTTCTGGAGTAAACTTTTCTGCAGCCTACAAGGTCGGTAGTGCTGGTATGGGGGCAACCCACGTCACTGACATAATAGCCAACTCATTGCACTTCATGGCCTCTCTGGCGTTCACAGTGTCTCTGGCGATTGTGCATAGAAAGGCACCAAAGCGCACCGAGAACATGGCAAAGCAGGAGCGGCTGATGTTACTGCTTCTTTCCGGAAGCTTCTTGCTTCTGGCAGGAAAGGTGGTCGTTGCACTGGAATCGGTCGGGATCATAGAGGGCTCTACTTTGCCTACTGGTGGAACATTCCCTATTGGTTGGTCCATACGTCTAGTTGGGGTCGCATTGACTCTAGTGAGCGTATGCCTCATTGTTAGCGCAGCTTCGGAAAAGTGCTCGCAATTCAAAAGGGTGGTAGAGAGCGGCTACGGCGCAGAAGAGAGATTGTCTACTCTATCAATCCATGAAATCAGGTCTTGCTTCGGTTACAGCGAGTGTGGTGCCTTACCCAGAAGGTAAAGGCTTAGATGATATGTGGGAGTTGCGTAATCCCCATGGCTGGCTGTGGCCATATGAATGGTTCTGAGATTGCAGAATCCGCACCTGTTTTGGCACAAGTTAGATAAGGCTGGTGGACTGGCGTTACGCCAATGTCCTGCAGACAGCTATTGTAGCTCATCTATAGCGGATATTAGGAGGTGTGGGTACACCGAGTGAATGCCGGCCATCTCCCCGGTGGTGACTGTGCCGCGAAGAGCGTGCACAAGCGGCTCATCCAGGCTTGCTTCACCAAAAAAAACGATGAGGTACGCATTAGCTCCGATCGGTTATAGCCCCGGCTCTCAGCGGAATGTAAAAAGTTACCCTGGAGGAGAGCACGAAGCATTTCCCGCTGAGGATTGTATCGTGAGCAAATCTCACGCATAAGGTGGCCCGTGCCCGGCGTACATGCGCGACGACAGACGCATAAGGTGCATCTTCATGCATACGCAAGATGGTCGGAAGCTACAACCTTCCAGGGAAAGTATAAACTGCCGGGGGTGGGCCCTAAGTCGCCATGAGAGGTATTCTGCGTTCCAGCGTCCGTATTCTAGTGAGTGCCATCAGCATGCCAAGCATCATGCTTGTGGACACAAGCGAGGATCCCCCGTAGCTCAGGAATGGAAGCGCCACGCCCGTGGTGGGCAGCAGGTCCAAAGCTACACCGACGTTCACCATGAACTGCGACGAGAATTGAAAAAACAGCCCCGCAACGGCAACAAGCTTGAATAAGTCAATCTCCTTGTATGCGAAAGTCCAGGCCCTGAGCGATATATATCCGAGGGTGGAGAGAATCAGTACGCAGAATATCGCCCCAAATTCCTCAGCAGCCAGAGAAAAAACGAAGTCAGTGTGACAATCCGGCAACATTAGCTTCACAACCCCTTCTCCAGGGCCCGCACCAACTATTTTTCCAGTCTTGAACGACTTAATCGAGTTCCATATCTGAAAGTGATTGTGGTTATTGGGATCCAAGAAAATCATCACTCTCTCCTTCGCATACGGGAGGAGTTTTAAACACAGCAGAATGCCGGCCGCCAAGAGACTTAAAATCACAAAAATCGACACGTAGGATATGCCGTACACAAACAGCTGGCCTCCCCAAATGGTAGACAGGAGCACAAACATGCTCAGATCGGGCTGCAGAAGTATTAACGACGCTAGAAGTGCGTAAAGAGCCGTGGAAGCGCAATATTTAAGTTTTCCTCCCACATGGCACAAAATCCAGGCATTCACTATCGAGAAGAACGTCTTTGAGAACTCGGATGGCTGTATAGACAATCCCAACAAAAAAAACCACCGTTTGGATCCCTTCACCCCAGTGCCCCAGAACGCTATGTATATCAATAGCCCCACACACACCGACAGGAACGCGGCTGAGGCTCCTATAATGAGCTCTTCGCTCATCATGGAGTACACAACAATCACACAAAGTGCTATGAAAAGATGAGAGAGATGCCTGAACAGGAAATAATCCTGCGGCAGCATTACCCGACCTGCTATAACGGGCCCAGAGGAGGAGACGAGCATGAGGCTCATCAGCGACATCATTACAAAGGCCACAAAGAGAGGCCTATCTACAGATCTGTACCACCTATTGAAGAACGAATTGAGTAGACTTAACGTGCCCCCCGCGTCTTCCATGCCTTAGCTACACACTTCCACACACCTTACGTTGAAAACTCTAGCTAAATCTAAGGAAAGATCAAGTCGCTCCCAAGAGAAACTGTCTCCTGGATCTCGACCAAAGTGGCCATAGCAGGACGTGGGGCTATAGATTTGACTGAACAACGCCAGGTGTGTACAAATCCCACTGACCGAGAGGTCAACATTCTCCCGGAGGTACTCTTCTATCTTCTCATTTGCGATAACGCTGGTCCCAAAGGTATTGACGCCGAACGTCAAAGGGTCCGGAACTCCTATGGCGTAGGACATCTGCACTAGACACTCGGTTGCCAACCCTGCATGGATCACATTTTTCGCTATGTACCTGGCCATATACGCTGCAGACCTATCAACTTTGCTGGGATCCTTACCGGAGAAAGCCCCACCTCCATGTGGTATGTGCCCTCCGTAAGTATCGACCATAATTTTCCTACCGGTAACCCCAGAATCGGCCGCCGGCCCACCAATAACAAACCTGCCAGCCGGATTTACCAGAAAATCTTCGTCGTTACACATCCACCCCTCTGGTAACGCCGCAACAAAATAGGGATAGACCAGTTCTCGAACATCTTGAGGTGTCATGCTGTCTTCATGCTGGATCGACAAAACGGCACGATGCACCTTTACCGGCTTGCGATTGAGGTACGCAAGCGTGATTTCAGTCTTCGCGTCAGGGCCTAAACCAGATATCTCTCCTTTCTGAACCGCGGTAGCTATAGTTTGGAGAACGCGATGGGAGTAGAATATCGGAGCGGGCAGCATCGCCTTGGTCTCATCAACCGCATAGCCGTACATAATCCCCTGGTCACCTGCCCCTTTCTTTTCTTTGCCAGTACCCACACCCGACACTATATCGCCGGACTGTTCGCGCATCAAGACCGTGACATTTATGGATTCCCAGTGAAAGCCTTCGGAAGCATATCCTATTGTTCGCACCGTATTGCGGACAATAGAGTCGATGGTTGCGGCGTCTACTTCAACTCCGTACGCCTCCCCCGCAACAACGACATTGTCCCCTGTCACTAACGTCTCCGCAGCAACGTGAGCGTAGGGATTGACCGACAGCAAGTGGTCCAGCACTTCATCCGATATTCTATCTGCAACCTTATCTGGATGACCGTGAGAAACAGACTCACCAGTGAGAAAGTAACGCATACTGATGTCACACTACAACGCCCCAACCAGACTTAAACCGGGAAATAGCCGCGTGTCCGAGGAGCATGGGGGTTAACTTATACACAAATCGTAAATATTGTAAAGCCAGAAGTCATTAAGACAGCAAGCTATTGACGACGAAACTTAAATATGCGAGCCTCGTGGAGAGAGTGTCCGTAGCTCAGTTGGATAGAGCAGCAGCCTTCTAAGCTGCGGGTCAGGGGTTCAAGTCCCTTCGGGCACATCCGCAAGCAAGTCTCTTACTGGGAGTTACTGAGTGACGAGCTATTATGACGCTGTCATTCTCGGGGGAGGAGTAAATGGGGTGCTGACCGGAGTAGGGTTGGCACAATGTGGTATATCCTCAGCAATCATCGAACAAAAACAAGATTTACTTAGCAACCTGGAGAACAGAGTTTTCGCCATATCAAAGAAATCCAAGGACATTTTTACCCGCTTCGGTGTGTGGCAGCCCTGCGATGCTCCCATAAAGGACATCCTAATTTTCGATGGCAATTGCAGTTCGTTAGTTCACTACGATCACAGAACAGTGAGCGAGGAACCCATGGGCTATATTGTGTCCGGAGGGGAACTATCCTCCGTATTACGGACAAAAGTGCACACATTTGACAAGTTCACCTCTGCATCATGCACCTCAGTCGAGACGCGGAACGGGTTCTCAGAGGTTACTCTATCGGACGGAAGAAAACTGGCAACGATGCTGGTAATCTGCGCGGAAGGTAAGAACTCAAAGTTTCGTGCGATGGCAGCAATTGAAACTCTGCATTACGATTACGGACAAAGCTGTATTACGTGTAACATCAAACATGGCAAGCACCATCGCAACACTGCAGTGGAACACTTTTTTCACGGTGGTCCGTTCGCTATTCTCCCCATGAGTGGTGGACACAAATCATCCATAGTGTGGACAGAAAAATCCGAGATCGCCGCATTGCTGGCGAAGTTGCCACCGCACGAATTCGAAGCTGAGCTGCGTAAAAAATGTGTGGAACATCTGGGAGAAAACGTGAGCGTAGATGGTGAAGTATTTTGCTACCCAATCTCAATGACTCTGGCAAAAACACAGCGTGCTCGTAGGGCTCTTTTGGTAGGCGATGCCTTCCATTGCATTCACCCAATTGCGGGACAGGGACTAAACATGGGAATTAGAGACATAGGGGACACCGTTGAGATCCTAGGCAAATACTACTCCCTAGGATCAGATATAGGTCAAGATTTTGTCTTGCGAGAAATAGAGGACTGTAGGCTTCTAGACAACTTTTCGATGTCAGCGGCAACCACAGGAACGAATGCAATCTTCTCCAGTCGATCTACAGTCTTTAAGGCTGTGCGAACCGTCATTATGGCAGCTGTAGAAATGTCTCCCCTGGTCAAAAAAAAGCTCATCAGTCATGCCATGGGGATCAGCGCAATATGCTAGCAACGACCAAGCCGATCTTCTCGCTTTTTGTCCTTCATGCGCAGCGCGCTGCGCAGGAAATCATCCATTCTGTCACTTATCCTGATCAGCGAAGATTTCTTCATTAACCTCAGATCGTCCTTCGACAGTTCCATGCCAGACAGAATGGCACTTAACATCTCATTTAGGCTCTCATCAACCGCTGAGAGAACACCATCCTTCTTCTCCCATATTTCCTTGTCTACCCCCAGATCAATCTCCTTCATGACCTCGCAATGCACTTCGACGCTCTTTTTTTTGCGCGCACGCAGCCTACGTAGCCCCTTGCGCAACGAACTCAGGAATCTTTTGGGCAGCTTGCTCCATTGTAGGTTAAAAAGGTACCACTGCACCATGAAAGTGGTCAACGCCACCAGGAACAGTTTTATGTATCTCCCATGAGATACGAGCTCCTTGTTGTGTATATACCACTTTATCAACACGTATGACCGGTTTATCAAGTGCACCGGCTCCCTAAACAGAAAGAAGCTCTTCCATCCGTCGTGGAACATCGCAAACGCGACCGAAACCGCGTACACGTAGACGAACATGAAGATCAGTCTGCCTATGATCTTGTCAAAGTTGCACATCATGTAGGAAAACATGAAGAATCGCAAGAGAGACACACACCCTCCATCAACAAGCACGGAAAGGAGCTGGGATGGGAGGGATCGAACCTCCGCATGACGGTACCAAAAACCGTTGCCTTACCGCTTGGCTACATCCCAAATAGAGCCGCTATAATGCAGCACCAGGGTACCGAAAAATGGTGAAAATGCAATGAAAAACACGAACTTAGCGGCTTTTAAGACTGATCCAGAAATAAAATTCCTTGTGAAAGTGAGGTTTTCATATCATTATCGCACCGGCAGTAGTGGTTGGTGCCAAACGTGATGAACTTCCAGGAAATAGTGCGGAAGTTGGATGTCTATTGGAAGGCGTACGGGTGTTCTCTCGTGTACCCATACACTTCGGAGCTTGGAGCCGGGACCCTTCATCCCGCGACTTCTATCTCGGTTTTAGCCGGAAAAAATAACATGGTTGCATATGTGCAACCGGTGATTCGGCCGTCAGATGGCAGATATGGAGAAAACCCTAACAGACTCTATCAACATCACCAGTACCAGGTGGTCATCCAGCCCTCTAAGCCCTCCTTGGTTGACGATTATCTGCTTAGCCTAGAGGAGATAGGGCTGTCTAGAAACGACTTCGACATCAGATTCCTCGAGGATGATTGGGAGAATCCCAGCATAGGTGCATCTGGCCTTGGGTGGGAGGTTTCATGCAACGGCATGGAGATTACTCAGTTTACGTACATGCAGCAGGTTGGGGGAATTGAGTGTCCCGCAGTACCTGGTGAGATAGCATATGGCATAGAAAGAATCGCGATGGTCCTGCAATCGGTCGATAGTGTTTACGATTTAGTGTGGGATGACTCCGGAACCACGTACGGGGATGTCTTCTTGGAAAGAGAGCGGGAGTTTTCAGCACTCTCCTTTGAGTACCATGATGTAAACTTCCTGTTTTCTGAGTTTGAAAACGACGAGAAAATGTGCTCTCTTATGGTCGAGCGCGGCTTCCCCATGGCAGCGTACGATTTTTGCATTAAAGCGAGTCATGCGCTTAATTTGCTTGAATCCAGGGGAGTGATTGGCGTTAATGAGCGAACCGCTTACATATTGAGGGTTAGGAAAATGGCAAACATGTGCTGCAACTCTTACATTCAGCTGTACAGAGCAGCGTGATATGCCTTGCGATGTAGTATTTGAGATTCTCTGCGAACAACTCCCGGTAAAAACCATCAGGACCGCCCTGGAGTATGTCCTGCCGCAAATTAGTAAAGGGTG
This sequence comes from Anaplasma sp., assembly GCA_052043585.1. Lineage (GTDB taxonomy): Bacteria > Pseudomonadota > Alphaproteobacteria > Rickettsiales > Anaplasmataceae > Anaplasma. The sequence continues at coordinate 10,852 of JBQEQV010000077.1, forward strand.
TGATGCCCGCGGGATCAAGCTTCACTCCGCCAGAGCGCTTGCCACCCCGCACCGCATCGCGTTCATCGCCCATGATGTTGTCAGGGATGAAAACCACGGGAAGAAGGAGATCAAAGGGCCAAAGATTCCCGCTAGTGAAAGAGCGTTGCAGGGCTTTTTAAAGAAAGTGGGCAAGAGCAGCGTTGAGGAGCTGGAAATACGTAATATCGGGAGCTCCAGTTTCTACTACAGTTCAGCAGCCCCACAAAAGGATGACCTGGCCGATGAGGTCGCAAAAGTGCTGCAGGAAATGGTGAATGAATTTCCGCTCCACAAGCGCATGAAGTGGGGAGACGGTATAGGGCATTGGGTGCGTCCCGTAGTTAACGTCTTGTGCGTCATCGGAGGGGCGGTACAGAAAGTTTCCGTGGCAGGAATTGTGGCCAATGACAAAACTTACGGCAGTGTTAGGTTTATGAAAGACGCCCACGTCGTCAGTGGGGTCGAGAATTATCTAACTTTCATGTCAAAAAACATGATTTTACTCGATCAAGAAGAGCGGAAGAACTCCATCGCTGAACAGTTGAACCAGGCAATCTCAAAAAGTGGTCTCAAGTATGACCGAGACGACAGGATCTTCGAGGATCTCAGCGGAATGCTGGAGCATCCTAAGGTGCTGATCGGTAGTGTAGATACAGTGCTGAAGAGGGTAGTACCTGAGGCAGTGGTGTCCTGCGTGCTAGCCAAGCACCAGAGGTATTTGGCGTTAAAGAACTCCTCTGGCAGCATAGTGAAGTTCGCTTCCGTAGCCAGTGTAGTTAATGAGAGATCGATTAAAACACATGAAATGGTCCTGGGCGCTAGATTGTCAGATGCCGCGTTTCTTATTAAGAAGGACGTGGAACATGGGCTGGATCATTTCGTAGGACTGCTCTCCCAGATCGTCTTCAAGAGCGGATTAGGAACACTCTTAGACAAGGCTAGGAGGATATCAGCCTTGGCGAAGTACTGCGCTGTCTGGATACCGCACGCCTCGATGCTACATGCGGAAAGGGCCTCTTGGTTGGCAAAAGCAGATCTGGCTACCCTGGTAGTGAAGGAGTTCCCTGAATTGCAGGGAGTCATGGGAAGGTACTATGCAAGCCATTCCGGGGAAGTAGAAGACATATGCGTAGCTATAGAGGAGCATTATCTTCCCGTAGGCTCGAAGGGTGAGTGTCCGTCTTCACCCACTGGAATCGCTGTGGCAATCGCAGATAAGGTTGATAGCCTGGTGGGACTGATGGCCACCGAGAAGACATCGGGATCACGGGATCCATTTGCCTTGAGGCGAACGTCTATCGGACTACTTAGAGTGATAATGGAGAACAATATCTCCATCCCCCTAGATTTGATCGTCTCTAAAGCTGTCTCGTTGTACGTTTGCGATATCAAAAGCGGGAATTACAGTGCGTTTTCCCAAACAAACAAGGAGGCCATTGTCTCAACCGTCCTGTCTTTTTGCTACGACAGGCTTCAAGTTATTCTTGTGGAGTACGGCATAGAAAAGGAAATTGCTGGCGCAGTAGTTGGGAGTTTGCATGATGTAGTGGCAGTGAAGAAGAAGGCCGAAATCACCAGCAAATATC
>JBQEQV010000078.1:0-3290 GCA_052043585.1 Anaplasma sp.
CAGAAAAAGACTTCACCACGCCCCTGAAGGACCACGCTGCGTTGTTCTTCACACCCTTCTTCGAGCCAGTAGCAGCCCGCCCCCCCCCCGGGTGGTTGGGCTGGCGGCGGGGCCGCGGCCCTCGCCGGGTTGGCTGGCGGGGCATGGTTAGCCCACGAGTCACCATCCTGAGACAGCCGCTTCACTAATTCTCCCTCTTTCTTATCTCCTTCCAGCACCTCGCTCCTCCTACTTCACCAGCCTACGTAGAAGACCTGTACATGGCCTCCAGCTTCGGAACTTCTTCCCGCTTCCAAGACATACCCTGCATCGCTACAGGGGGACACCACACACCACCGTTACGGCAACAGCCCCCACACGGCACCTTGCTGCACTTGCGCTACTACCACTACGGTATCAAGCTCACTCCCTGGTGCAGCAACTTGTGCCTGCTCCACAGTGATATCCTCAAGAACACCCGACACAGCCTGAACTGCAGGTTCTGCTACTTCAACAGTCGCAGTCGCCAGCTGCTCCTTAGACTCATGCTCTGCCTGTTGCAGCTTCGCACCAGATACCCACGCATCCGGCTCACTTCCCCCTGGAGCGACTCCATCAACTTCTTGCTGCACAGTGACACCCTCAACGGCACCCTCGGTCTTCTGCTGCGCAATCTCCTGCTCGATGTTCTTGACTTGTGCTTCCACAGTCTCCATAGCTTTCCCTGCTGCTGTAACGACTGAGTCTTGGAAGTTTTTAACGATTCCGAGTATATCCCGTGTAGCGCTCAAGTCTTGCACATCTTGACTCTGAACTTCCTTGTCTGCAGCTTCTATTGCTCTTTCGATTTGCCCCTTCACTTCTCGCAAAGCTACGCCTACCAACGATATCAGCTGCTTCTTAATCTCCCTCAGCTTAGCATCGAGCTCTTCTTGCTTCTTATCACCCGGCTTAGCTCCATTCTTCTTCTTCCACCCAGCAGCCTCAAGCAGCTTCTGAGCCTCCTCGAACAGCGCATCGGAAGCCCCACTAGCTTGTTGCTGAACCGGAAAAGCCTTAGCCACTGCAAGAACACCAGCCACAGCCTGAACTTCTCGTTCTTCTTCCTCCGCAACAGAAACCTGGAGCTCCGCCGCATCGGACTCCAACGCATTCAGCTCACTTCCTCCTGGAATTGCAGCTTCCACCTGCCCTACAGTCTCCAGATCCAGAACTTCTTCAGCAGCCACAGTAACTGACTCTTGGTAGCCTGTAAGCACTTGCCCCACGACATCGAGGTCTTCAGCTCCTGCAGATGCTTCATCCACCTCTTGATCCACCTGATCAAGCTCTTGCTCAGCCTCAACACCAACTTCTTCAGCTTCTTCAGCTTCTTCAGCTTTCTCCTGAACTACAGTTTGTACGGCTGCCAATGCAGCTACTTCATTCAATTTTACGAGAAGAGTCATGACAACCCGGCTTGCCGCGTCTTGGAACGCGCTCACAATAGCCATGAAGAGGCCCTTGAAGGCTGTAACGACCTGTCCGTTGCTCTCACGTACATGTGCCTGGAACGACTTCAATGCGTTTGCAAGTCTTTGCTTAGCATCCTCTGGGAGTTTACCACCATCTGCCCATGCCTGCAGTGCCGCTGCCAGTTCTTGGTCCATGCCCTCTGGAACTTTCCAGTCTGGTGAACCAACATTCTTCAGCGCATCTTCAAGCATTTGGCCGACACCTATATATGGCACAGCTGCCAACGCCTTATAAGGCATGCTGCGGATGGTTTCGCTCATCTCATCGTCCGCAATCTTCACAGCTGCCCGCACTTGATCCAGCTTCGCTTCCAGCGCTGCCGTGTCCTTCTGAGCCGCAATCAGCTCCTCTTGGAACCCATTCAGAGCACTTTCCAGAGCTTTCTGTGGACTTACATCCAGACCTTGAACGTTACGTGCCTGGTCTTGGAGCTCTGCAACCCTATCCACAATGGCTGCCCTTCCTTCTGAAATTTGCTTCAGAACATCACCCATAACCTTCACAGTACTCCCTTGGAAGGACCGCAGCATGTTTCTTACAGACTCCAGCTCACGAATCCCTTTCAGGAAGTCCACATGAGACTGCACACCGCTTGTCGCACTCTTCACGCGATGGTCTGCTATCCCATTTATGTGCCGGAACACACTATCAACTACATTATCGACACTACCGTCGTACACAGCCCCAGCCTTCCGCTCTGCCTCAAGGCTTGCCTTGTAGCTGGGGTCACTCTTGACCATGTTATCTATGCGCTCATAGATCTCAGTAGCGTGATCCGTCAATTTCTTCAGCGCGCCTCCAAGAAAGGTGTTGAAGGCCACCTGTATCTCACCTGCCACTGCCATGACATCCGCTCGTGCACTAGTGGCCTCAGCCTTCCGCTGCTCCGCCAAGCGCTCCGCAGACGCGTGGTACTCTTTCTCTAGTGACTCATCGAACTTCTTCTGCTCAGCTGCACGCTCGCGCGCAGCCTCTAGCCTAGCCGCAGCTGCCCTGAGCTCAGCCTCAGCTTTCTCAAGTGCACGCTGCTGAGCCAGCCGAGTTGCAGCCGCATTGTACTCTGCCTTTAATAACTGATCAAACTCCCGCTGCTCAAATTCCTGCTCAATGCCTTTGACCTGCGCTTTCACAGCCTTCATAGCCTCTGCCGCAGCTGCAGTCACTGATTCCTGAAAGGTTGCAATGATGCCCAGTACATCCTGCGTAGCGCTCAAGTCTTGCACACTCTGAACTTTCTTGTGCGCGTCGTCTAGTGCTTGGTCAATCCGCTCCCTTACTCCTTTCAAAGACTCTTCAACTGCTACCGCGCTATCATTAACCTTGCGTTGCAGACTCTCCCACGCCTCTTGGCCTTCCGGAGCTGCAACTGCCGACACACTTGAAATGCGCTCAGAAACAGCCTGTACCATGCTCTTGAAGGACTGTTCTATAAACTTGAAGAAATCCTTGAACGCTTTCACAATCTCTTCGTGAGACCTGTGAACAGAACCCAGGAAACCGTGAAACGCCACGAGAAGCTTTTCTCTAGCACCCGTAGTGCGTGCTACTGCCCTCTTTTGAGCTTCAGCATCTACCGCTTCGCTCCATCTTGTTCCCCACTCACCTGCAGCCACCTTCGCAATCGCTGCGCTGACACCTTGGCGTCGTACCGCTTCCAATGCTTTGCGAGGTACATCAGCAATAGTCAGCTCCAGCACCTCTTCTGCTTGCCGTATTACAGCTTCCTTTACCCGCTCAAGCTCTTCCTTTATAGACACTTCTTCGGACTGCTTCGTCATCTCTGCTTGAAGCTTCTC
>JBQEQV010000079.1:0-2929 GCA_052043585.1 Anaplasma sp.
GTCACCAGCAACTCTTCAGTGCTCTTCTTCTTTAACTCACATAGGTCCAATACCCTGCCTACCTCTGTGCCGCTGCCGTCTGCTGCAGCCCTCTTCACCATTGATTCTTCCTTTTCCATGACACCTTCTGACATAAAAACTCTCTTCACCAAACCTAATAAGCACAACCAACTACTCTCGGAAACAACGCACCGTCCCGAGACTTTAGGAATACCACACCCGAACACACACAGTTAAGGCACACCAAGCCCCTGTCAGCACAGCTACTTTACTGAAGATCCACGTCCAGCAACACCTTCTGCGAGAGCCGCCACATCACACAAACCTTGAGGCACAACACGCCGACGAGCAGAAATCAACCCCATCAGGGAAAAACCTCGGACGAACCCCGAGCCTGGAATCTATACCATAACTCCCTGCTGCACAAGAATATTTTTATGCCAAATCGCGCAAAACTGCCCTTTTGTTTGTTGAAAACGTTGCGAAATCAGCTAACTACTGGATACTCACTTTAGTCGCAGGTAAGCGCATCAAAACCACAACACACACAACGGCGGTTCCCAAAGCGCCAAGCGACCACGAAGGCCCGCACGTGACATCCGGACCCACACCTACACTTTCGAGTGTATCACATTTTCGGATCGTATAACAAGATGTTATAGAATCGTGTCCAAAAAATACCACATACAGCGCGCGTTCCAGTCGAAAATTCCGTCCGATACATAGCCACTTGCATAAAGTACGCATCTGGCTGGTCAGGTATGCAACTTTAAATTCGTTATCGCATGCCGCCAGATTCTAGCAAATCTTCACTGGATTTCAGTGGAGTGACGATGCATAATGGGGCATCTGGTATCACGGTGGAACGTATCTGAGCTTATGTCAGTCGTTTACTCAAATCGTCGGTTTTACCTTGTCAGTTAATAGCGATTCGTAAGGAGTTGATACATGGATCACACAGACAGCAGCAAAATGTACGGCACAACCATACTGTGCATAAGGCAAGGCAAAGATGTGATCATTGCTGGAGACGGTCAGGTCTCCATGGGCAATGCAATCATGAAAACCTCCGCTAAAAAGATCAAGCGTCTTGCGGGTGATTCGGTGATAACTGGCTTCGCTGGGGCCACAGCCGATGCGTTTACCCTTTTCGAGAGACTAGAAGCCAAGTTAGAGCAGCACCCAGGTCAGCTCATGCGTGCGTGCGTAGAGCTAGCAAAGGACTGGAGACGGGACAAATACTTGCGCAGATTGGAAGCCATGATGATCGTCGCAGATAGATCCGTGTCGCTAGTGATCTCGGGCGGTGGCGATGTCTTGGAGCCCGAGAACGGTATAGCAGCTATCGGGTCAGGTGGTAACTTTGCGTTGGCTGCAGCAAAGGCATTGTGCGACGCCAGGGATAAGTTCGCATTAGATATGACCTTAGAATACATAGTAAAGGCCGCTATGGCGGTTGCTGCAGAGATTTGCGTCTACACTAACAACAATGTTGTCATAGAAAGAATAGGGGGATCATGATGTTGTCCTACAAACTAGGTGAGGATAACCAGGGCTCTGATCACGGGGAAGATTCTCGTCGCAGTGGCAGTACGTCAGATGCAGTTATAGTTTGGGACGGCGATGCTGCTTCCGAAGGTGAAGAGAAGCAAGACGAGGAGGAGGATTGCGAAGTACGCGATTTGTCGCCTCGACAGATAACTAGAGAGCTAGATAGGTTCATAGTAGGGCAGGAAGAGGCTAAGAAGGCTGTTGCTAATGCCCTGCGGAGTCGTTGGCGCCGCAACAGGGTGCCGCTCCCATTGAGAGATGAGATAATCCCCAAGAATATCTTGATGATAGGGCACACGGGTGTAGGGAAAACTGAAATAGCTCGCCGCCTGGCAAAGCTTGCGCACGCACCGTTTATCAAGGTAGAGGCTACGAAATTTACTGAAATAGGCTACGTAGGGCGCGATGTGGACTCAATAATGCGTGATTTGGTCGATAGAGCGGTATTGCTGGTAAAGGATAAGCACAGAAAAATGGTGGCCAAGCAAGCCAGAAAGTCTTCTGAGGATGTCATTCTCAATTGCCTCGTCGGAAGCGATGCCAGTGAAGAAACGAAGAATGCATTTCGCGATAGGCTCCGGGCCGGGGAATTTGAGGACTCAGAGATCTCAATTAACGTAAGAGAAAACAAAAATGTGCAGCACTCATTCGACGTTCCGGGCATGCCTGGAAGCCAGATAGGAGTCATGAATATCAACGAGATAATCCAGAAAATGCTCGGTGGGCACAAACAATTTAAGACGATGAAGACTACTGTCAGGGAAGCCAGGAAGATCTTGCTGGACGAGGAGACGGAGAAGCTCATCGACGAAGACAAGATAGTTAGGGAAGCCCTGCACATTGCAAGTAATGAGGGTATCGTATTCCTGGATGAGATTGACAAAATTGCCGCTAGGACCGAGGTCAGAGGGGAAGTTAATCGTGAGGGCGTGCAGCGCGACTTGCTGCCATTGCTTGAAGGAACTAGCGTTAGTACCAAATATGGCACAGTGACAACTGACCATGTGCTATTTATAGCCTCTGGGGCATTTCACCTAGCTAAGCCGTCCGACCTGTTGCCAGAGTTGCAGGGTCGTCTGCCGATCAGAGTGGAGCTAAAGCCTCTCAGCAGGGATGACCTTATCAGAATTCTGACGGAGCCTGAGTCAAATCTGCTTAGGCAGTACCGGGCCCTTATGGAGACAGAGGGAGTAAATGTAGAATTTACTGAAGACGGAATATTTACCATCGCGGAAATAGCCTCTACCGTCAATAGAGAGGTCGAGAATATTGGGGCACGAAGATTGCATACCATATTAGAGAAGATCATTGAGGACATTAGCAAAGACGCTTCGGAAAAACGTGGGAAGACTGATTTGATCGACAGAAACCAAGTGCA
>JBQEQV010000080.1:0-9743 GCA_052043585.1 Anaplasma sp.
AATGTGAGCCATAAGATTTGTGGGACAGGTGAAGGTGAGAATCACACTGTCACAACCAGGACTAATTGTAGAAGTGGGGCTCCTGCACCATCAGGTAGTGTAACCACCGGTCACCAGCTTGGCTTAGGTATTGGTAGCGAAGACCTCCTGACCGGCAACGGCGCTACCGGCCAGCAGGACAAAGGTAAGGCCTTGACGTCCCAACAATGGGACACTCTGATGAAGGCGTTCGAGGCAGAGAATGTTAGTACTGCTGAGAGCGGCAAGGACAAGGCCTGCACCAACAGCGACGGCGGCAGCAACAACAACAATTGCAAAAGCGCCATCAAGGCAGGCTCCGCATTCGACGGGACACCGAATGCCCACAGGATTAAGCCAGACGTGGCGGACAGGCAACATAGGAAAAGTGTTTTGCCAGTGCAAAATTGGCAACTGTCGCACATATGCGTCAGTAGATCCCACTTCAGCATCATCATCAACACTTTTACAGAACAATGACAAAAATGGGTTCGCACGCAAACGCATTTTTGTGTGGACCTTTCCAGTATTTTGTGTTGATATGGCGCCCATTCTGCTATAGACTCCTGCCATGTTTTGCGGTGCGATTTTAGGGTCTGTATGAGCGACACTAGCGACCCCTGGGGAGGAAACGGCGGAGAAGGTTTTGACAACTCCAAGGGTAGCAAGAGGTTCGTAGACTCGCAAATCGGTGGTTTCTTTGAGGGGTTCCGAGTGGCTCTGGGCGGGCTTCCAGGTGGCTCCGGTGGTTACACTTTCAAGTTCTCTCATGTTTTGCTTGGCATAGTAGGGGTGCTGATGTTGTATGCCTCTTCAGGGTTTTACGTGGTAAACCCCGAAGAAAAAGCAGTGGAACTTACGTTTGGTAAATTCACAAAAGTGACTGGGCCTGGTCTTCGTTACTGGCTGCCTAGACCTATGGGGCGTGTGTTAAAGGTCAAGGTTGAGGTAATAAGTAAGGAGGAAGTTGGGGCGAGTTATCGAGGCGATTCGGGGCATGGTGAGGGAATCATGCTGACCGGCGACGAGAACATCGTGAATATAAACTTCGATGTTCAGTGGCGGGTTGTGGACGCATATAACTACCTCTTCAGCGTCCGGGATGTAAGGCCGGGAGCGACGGTGAAAAATGCCGCTGAGAGCGCAATGCGGGAGATAATAGGGAAGAGCACCCTTGCTTTCGCCATAGAAGGAGAGGGCCGTGCAGCCATAGCGTATGAGACGAAAAAGTTGCTGCAAAGTATCCTAGACCAATACGAGATGGGGGTTGAGGTGCTTTCCATACAGCTGAAGAAAGTCGACCCTCCTGAGAAGGTGATTAGTGCCTTTCGTGATGTCCAGAGTGCTAGGGCCGATAAGGAAAGGACTATAAACGAGGCTCATGCCTATCGCAATGAGGTACTTCCTCGTGCAAAGGGGGAGGCTATTCGAATAAAACTTGATGCCGAAGCTTATAAGAGCGAAGTGGTTAACCGGGCCGAAGGTGATGTTGCTAAGTTTGTCGCTCTCTACCATGAATATGTCAATCAGCCTGCCGCTGTTCGCAATCGTATGTACATCGAAACCATGGAAGAAGTCCTGGGTAACATGGATAAGATTCTTGTTACCGATGATGTAAAAGGCCTGCTTTCTTGGCTACCCGCAAATGGTCAGGATCTCAAGCTTGGAGGCAAGTAGAGTAATGCGTTTTGGTCTGGCTAAACTCCTTTTGTGCGGCTTCGTTTTGGGTATTGCTGCTCTTGTCTCTGAGTGCTTATTCGTGGTCGACGAGGCGCATCAGGCAATAGTTGTGCAGTTTGGGAAAGTGCTAAAAAGCGTTCAGAAGAGTGGTTTATTCTATAGGGTTCCTATCATCTGCGAAGTCATCTATTTTGATAAGCGGGTCATCGAGATTCGTTCCGAGTCCTGTGAGGTCATTGCTGCCGATCAGAAGCGATTTGTTGTCGATTTCTATGCTAAATATAGGATAGTTGACCCCGTAAAATTTTATCAAACTGTTCGTAGTGAGCTAGGTTTGGAAAACCGCCTTGGCTCTATCATCGAATCCGGCCTTCGGGAGCAGGTTGGTAGTGTTGCTCTTATCAATTTCCTGAATGAGGCCAGGTCCGACGTCATGCGGCGTATCCAGGATAGTGTAGGTGCTGCGTCTGAGAAATTCGGGGTCCACATGGTTGATGTGCGAATCAAGAGAGCAGATTTGCCAGAGGAGAATAGCGCGGCTATTTTCCGTCGGATGCAAACCGACCGAGAAAAAGAGGCTAGGGAAATTCGTGCCGAAGGCGGTGAAGTTTCTCAAAAGATCAGGTCAGATGCCGACTTTCAGACCAGAGTCATCATTGCAGATGCTATGAGAGAGGCTCAGGTCATCAGGGGTACTGGCGAGGCAAAAGCATCTCAAATCTACAACGATGCGCTCAAGGCTGATCCTGATTTTTTCAGTTTTTATCGCACAATGAGAGCGTATAGGCAGGTCTTCGGTGACGGCTCAACACGTATCTTGTTGTCGCCCAATAATGATTTTATCAGTCTTTTTAATAAGAGCGGGGGTTAGTGTGAAGAAGTTTTGGTCTCTTTTCCTGCTAGTAGCTTTGATCGGCGGCGGAACGCCCTTTATTGCTGGGGCTGATTCTTCTTCACCTCCCGGTGTCCCACACGGAGGCAAGGGGTTTTCTGAGCTTGCTGCAAGGTTATTGCCTTCGGTCGTGAACATTTCCACCGAACAGACTGTTGAGGGAGATGCTACACCTATGGGGCCGGGCTTTCGGTTTCCTGGTCTTCCTAAAGGTATCTTTGAGGAATTTTTTAACAACTTGGAACCTCTTCTGGTGGATCCCCCAAAGCCAAGGAAGGTTATTTCCCTGGGTTCAGGTTTCATAGTAGATAAGGCAGGTTTGATTGTGACTAATTACCACGTGATTGCCAACGCTAAGGAGATTCACGTCCGGTTTAGTGACAATTCCACTTCCAAGGCAACCGTGCTCGGCAAGGATCCGAAAACTGATCTGGCGGTACTGAGGGTTAAAGCGAAAAAGGAGCTGCAACCTGTAACTATAGGCAACTCAGATAACGTCATGGTCGGAGAGTGGGTGTTGGCCATAGGCAATCCGTTTGGACTCGGTGGATCTGTGAGCGCAGGGATAATTTCCGGTCGCGCGCGCGATATTAACATTGGCACTGCAAGTGAATTCCTTCAGACTGATGCTGCCATAAACCGTGGACACTCTGGCGGTCCGTTGTTCAATGCTGAAGGCGAGGTCATAGGCATCAATACTGCCATAATGTCTCCTCAAGGTGGGGGTAACGTGGGAGTGGCTTTTGCAATTCCCTCCAATAGCGCAATCCGTGTGATCAACGTTCTCTCCAAGGGAGGCAGAGTAGAACATGGGTGGCTCGGGGTTGTGATTCAGCATGTTACTGATGACATGACTGACTCCCTGGGGTTGGAACAAGCAAGAGGCGCATTAATATCCGGCGTTGCCAAAGATAGTCCTGCGGAGAAAGCGGGTCTAAAGGTAGGTGATGTGATACTCGAGTTTAATGGGCACCAAGTTGAAAGCGTATCACAACTTACTCATCTGATAGCAGGAGCTGGAGTGAACGAGAAAGTCAAGGTAGTGGTACAGCGTGATGGCAAGTCCGCCAACGTCTTTGTCATTGTAGGTAAGCTACCAGAGGACATGATAGCGGATAGTACCGACCAGGAGGTCAGCGACGAGAGCCTGGGGATCACTGTGGGCAGCCTACCCAAGAGCGCAAAAAAGCAGGAGGGGGTTTTAATTCTCAGAGTGGATCAGCGCAGCGATGCGTTCAGCGAGGGCATTAGGCGGGGGGATATTCTCCTGGGAATCAACTCTTCCACAATTAACAGTGTGTCCGAGTTCAGTCGAGAGATGGAAAAGCTGAGCAAGCGGGGCAGTAGCAAAGAATCTGTGTTGCTGCTAGTAAAGAAGAGTAGCAATGCTGCCGCAGGGGGAGGCAGAGATTCGCCACCTATATACATACCGGTCAAGCTAAACAAGAAAAATGCGTAGGCTTCGCCATATCCTGGGGGTGGCGCTGTTGTTCCTTTCGTTGGGTTGGGTGGCGGTCCCAGCTCGGCTGCATGCTGCAGTCATTGGAGCGGAGGGCCTCGATGAAGTTTTGAGGTGTGTTATACGCTCGTTCAGGGCTGATTTTGTGCAAATAAATGCGGATGGGTCGACACAGAACGGTAGGGCGCTGATGCTCCTCCTTTCGGGGTTGTTGAGGTTTGACTATTATCCACCCACTTCCGCGTCTGTCGTGGTTGCAACGGGGACAATTTCTTATTATCACCAATCGCACTATTACTCATCTAGCATGCAGCACCCCGTCATTGCCCTTTTGTCGGGTACGGCCGCTATTGGCGACGGGCTAGAATCGTATGTTGTTTCGGTGGAGGCCGGAACACGTGACAGAGTAGTGCATGTAACAGAGGAATCCAGTGGAGCTCTGGTGGGAACAGTTTCCTTTCATTTCCCTAGCTGCGGTTCCGCTTATATTTCTGAATTGAGCATTGTCGAGTCACCTCACAATGCCCCTGAAGATATCACGAAAATCGTGTTTCACAACGTGAAAAGCGATGCTCACCTCGATGAAGGGGATTTTCATGCCGAACGCAGTTGAGGAGGGGGAGCACCTTGCGCGCAAGGTATACGAGGCCACAGGTTACAGATTTGAGAACCTGGATCTCTTGAAGGAGTCTCTCACTCACCCCAGTGTGCCACGCAATGGTGGTAGTGCCGCAAATTACGAGCGCTTGGAATTCCTGGGTGACGCCGTGCTTTGCATGATCACCTCCGAGATGCTGTACAGGCTCTTCCCCAATGACAACGAGGGGTGCTTGAGCAAGAAGAGAACAGCGTTGGTCCGCGGTTCCGAGGTGGTTGAAGTGGCGAAGCTTATAGGCCTGGGCGAATTGATATTTATGTCAAGCGGAGAGATAGCATGTGGAGGGCAAGACAATCACAGTACCTTGGAGAACGCCTTGGAAGCGCTAATAGGAGCAATGTACATGGATGGCAATACCGAAGTTTTACGGAATTTTATCTTCAAGCACTGGCTACCTCGCGCCCAGCGCATGTCTGCATTTACGCCGCAGGATTCTAAAACTGCTCTGCAGGAGTGGGCGCAGGGCAGGAATCTGATGCCACCAATCTACGAGTTGGTGAGCAAGTCCGGCTTGGAGCACAAACCAGTTTTCACAGTGCAAGTGAGCATACAGGACCACGGCAGCACCTCTGCCACGGGCAATAGTAAAAAAACCGCTGAGCAAAGGGCAGCCAAGCTCATGTTGGAAAGGGTTACAAACACCGACAGCGAAAAGCACGCGTAAACTTTCGGTGCATGTGATTAGCAACAATGGTATCTAGGAGAGGAGCGCATTATGAAAGGAAGACGCAACAGCAACATTTTAATTTTACTAGGGTCGATAATACTATCCATGGTGTGCCTGACGTGCGCTTCGGTCCCACTATATAGCATTTTTTGCAAAGTAACCGGATATGGAGGCACAACCAAAAAGGCAACAGCGGCCCCTACTCGTAAGCTCGGCAGTTATGACATCAAGGTACGATTTAGCGCTGACACGCACGGCATCCCGCTGATGTTTTATCCGGAACTCCCCTACGTAGTAGTGAAGCCAGGGGAGCAGAAATTGGCTTTTTACAAAGCTCAAAATCTGTCCGACAGCGAGATACAAGGCACTGCGGTCTATAACGTAACCCCCACCCAAGCGGGGAAGTACTTTAACAAAGTTGCGTGCTTTTGTTTTTCGCAGCAGACGTTTGCACCCAATAAAAGAGTGTCTATGCCTGTAGCCTTCTTCATAGATCCGGCCATAGAAGAGGACAGTACAACCAAGGACATTAAGGAAATCACCCTGTCGTACACTTTTTTCCAAAACTAGGGGGCACACTGCAACCGGCAGGCGCACCTATCTCGTGAAAATTACTACGTGATTTAAAAAAAAGAGGTCCCACACCCTTATTAGGTGATGTCCAGGCAACATTTTTTTGCGCAATCTCCTAGAAAGCAGCTCCACAAAATCTCATGAAGACCGCAGCAACTATTTCAATTACCACTGAACAACGAAGAGTCTCCTGGAGCCTAGTTACGCGTTAGTGCACAGGTGGAGCCCCATCGCCTTCGATCATGGTGGGCACATTTGGAACTCTTGAGATCCTAACGTCCGTAACATCAGAAGTTGAAATGTTGAGCTTACCAGTAATGTCTTTTATGTCCGCATCCGAAAAGCGCGACCTAGCATCACTCAGGACAAGTACGCCAGGTGAAGAGGATAGCATGCGTCCAGCAAAACCCCCTACCACGATAAGCAATGCCGCTCCCGCAGAGATTAAACACACGAGGGACACCGGAGATGCCGTAGATACTTCAAACACGGCTTGCGCAGCACGGATAAAGTCGCCATGAGTGCTGGCAACAAGCACACCGAATGCAGAGGAAAATGCGCACACCGCAATGCCTAGTGCAATCACAAGACAGCAGGAAGTAGCATCAAAAGCCGCCCTGCCACGACCACTCTTGCCAAGAGTACTGGCAGATACCTCAGCACGAGCCATACCACTCTTTACGTACGGCCCCGTAATCTTAAGCATGCCCGCAGAGTCGAACCTCCCGTCAGACGTCGAGACTATGAGACCATATTTGTCTATGACCCTGAGTCTCCCGCAGAATACGATGACCCCAATTGTGGAAAGAAACATGAGCGCCATCGAGACAAAGAATCCCGCACCAGTCAAGCCAGAGCCCAACAAAGGAGCCCCCAAAGCAAAAACATAGGAAGCGCAAAACAGAAAAGCAGCAGCGCTCAACATCAGCACAACCGCACATAACTTGGCAAGCAACCTTTCTCGCCCTAGGCGAGAAACACCGACAACGCCACCGCCAATACCAAACACCTCGTTCCTCACTGCTCCCGAGATGTTTACATTTTAAGGGAAATTCGAGGCACAGTCAACCCGTCTCCCGGAAACAACCCCTGGCAGGGGCCCAGGACCACAGAACAAGCACAGCCAACAACCAACCCCTAGGCGAGCCGGCCGTCACTCGCCCCCGACGCAGGGACACGCACCAAAGCACGCAACCCAAAACCTAACCAAAGACAAGCAACGGGAAAGTAGAAGGGAACACCGCACCCAAAAAGAAGGGAGGGGAGGGACCGCGCGACTACAGACCCCCGGTCATACGAGCACACAACCCGCAAGCCGGAGAGTCCTACAACCACATCATCCCGGCCCCCCTTTCTTCCTTCAGGGACACACTACTCAAAACTAAGCAGCGACGGTGACCCCACCTCTACCTCCTGCAAGCCCAAACGGACTAACTCCTGGGCCAGTGTATCCTTGATCGTGCACATGCACAGAAACAACGTCATCAAAAGCAGTCGCCGGAGCCGTAGCAGCAAGAGCCGCAGCAACAAGCTCAGCGTTTTCAACACCACCTGAGCTCACAGACATCAACCTGTTACCACTGCTTTGGAACAGACCCATAGACGCAGCGAACAAGAAAGCCACTGTGATCACAAAGAAGATAGCCCAAGTCTTTTGCAGCGCCGTAGCACTAGCAAAGCCCCCGCCGATCACGTCAAGCGAAACAGCACCAGGTCCTATAGCACCACCTATACCAGCAAGTATCGACAATAGCACTACGCTAGTCATAGCTACTGGGTTAGAGAGAGGATTGACACGGCCACCGGCAGCGAAAGATACCGGAAGTGCCACAACTTCGTCGCGGTCATACTCATCAGCACCTTCTCTCCGGCCAGCAGAAACGTAGTGCGTCATACCATCAGCGTACAGCCCATTTCTCTTAGAGAGCTCCTCTTCACGAGACTTGGAGAGGTACATTACCGCAACAACAGATACAATGAAAAGTGCCAACAGCACCATGAACGCAACAAAATGAGGCCCCCTCACTACCTGGCTAGACTCCATACCCTTTTCGGCAAGGAAGCCCATACGAGTAGCGAGACCAACCATACAGATAAGCGAGATACTAGCAGTGAAGGCAGTACCGTAGCGAACAAACCGAGAAGTATCCCGATCGCCCATGTACTTGCTTAGTTCCCGACCAGTGACCTTGAAAGAAGAAGACATAACTCACACACCCTTTGACGGATAACACTCGGGTAATGCTAATGCAGTGAGTTGAAGTTGTCAACTAGAACAGACTAAGTAGACCGAGGAATTCAACACTAAGTATTGTATATGCAAGCCCTGAGGGAACAAATCCCATCACTCTAAATTGGCTACTATTCGATATAATCCGTATCCAACCCGACTCAAAAGCAAATTTTCCTGCACGAAATTGTCGTGGTAGGCAAATCTGCAAAAAATGTTAGCATCCCACTCACAAATTCCGCCTAAAACTTGCACGCTACAAGTTGCCCAGAGAACCCAAGTAAGCACGTAAAGCCCCCCAGCAACCTCACCTCCACTCCGAAAACAACATCCAATACTATTGATTTGTATCGCAGAAAAAAATATGGCTTATTTTATAGGTGCCACAACTGGCTCTACGGGCTGAGAAGAAATGACGCAATCAAGGTATGCGCCTTGACGCGTACGTCCGCGCTCGACCATTTCTCTGACCCAGGCCATATCGCCCAAGGTCTCACTCAGCGGTGAACGCCCAGTGTTTTCCCCTGCCATCTCCTCTCTGTGCGTACCGGCATCCTCAGAACGTGGTTCCGCATCTGCAACGTAACCACCAGTTGTAGGCTCAGGCATGACAACATACGTGTGCACGTCGGTCGAATGCTCCGTAGATAAGAGCCTTGCCACAAAAAGTATAGCACACGTACCCAAGAACATTGAGAATGCGATTGCAAACGCAATACTTTCTGTATCATGCATATGGGAAACCCTCGTAATCCAGGATAGTGGATCAGCAGCGCGACCTAACATTATGCCAAGCACTAGCGCAGACACAATCAACGATACGGCGATCACGCACGCAAGGGTGACTTGGAACGCACTGTAGCCAGGACGCGTCCCGTACCGACATACTTCGACCTTGTACTCCTTGTCTGCAGGCCAAGAAGAAACTTGCACGATGCTGCTGGCACATTGCATCCTGGCACTACGCCGCTGCAACGCAGCCATAATAACCATGAACGCCATACTCAACAGGAACAACGCCGTGGAAGAAACAGCCCCTATGAAGACCGGAGCATGCCAGGAAAACGGTAGCCCCGCAGATATGGCATAGGAAAACGTAAATGCGGACGCAGCTACTGACAACACCGCAACAAGCGCACCAGCACGAAAGTAGGCATGACTTAGCGGCTTACGTCTTATGATATTTTTTACGTCACTATCCATTCTTTCTTCCAAAACATTATTACCTATTCTTTTTTCCTCTAGAACATTCACGGTGCTTACCCCAAACAAAAATTTACGAGAGAATTCGGCGCTCAGAGAGCTTGCCTAGCAACAGAACGCCTACCTAAAGTTACACGCAGTATCCGCAATAACAAAAGCCAAAAATGCCCTGGCCTACAGGCGCCGCATCTCACACTGCACGTTTCCTATTGCACAACGAGGTCTCCTCCCAAATTATTTCGGATTCCTACCTCGACGACCGATAGGTCACCTAATACTTCCTTCGCAACCGCGTTGACATCTTGAAGACTTACGGAATCAAACAGCTTCTTGTAGCTCGACATATAGTCCAAGCCCCTCCCC
>JBQEQV010000081.1:0-12402 GCA_052043585.1 Anaplasma sp.
ACTTCTTGCACGTGGAGGATGTTCAGGTTTATTCATCCCGCACCACCTTCTTCAAAACATCAGAAAATGCACCAGCGGATTACAATCCTTTGGTGGAGTACTGCAAGTTAATTCACGTGCTAGTCCCTGACATTTTTGATGTACGTTATCTGGGCAACAAGGCTATAGAAGCGCTCAATGACTCTATCCCCAGTCCCTGTAGAACCCCATACCCCATACCATACATACAGCTGCAAGATATAGGAGTGGGAAGTCCGGCTCGTGACGTGGAGACCGTGTGCGCGGTGAACTTGGAAGTTAGCGACAATGAGTTAATGAAAATCAGCAAGAACGGGATTAAGGAGCGTGGGCCGCTAAATTTGTCTCTGGAAGCGATGCATGTAATCCGGGAATACTTTAACGACGAGAACCGATCCCCGAACGATATCGAACTGGAAACTCTGGCACAGACGTGGTCGGAGCACTGTAAGCACAATATTTTCGCTGCGCGGATAGACGACGTCGACGGGTTATATAGGCAGTACATCAAGCGCGCAACCGCTGACATAAATTCGCCAATATGCGTCTCTGTTTTCTCCGACAACGCAGGCGCCATAGTGTTTGACGACGAATTCCTGATCGTGGAGAAAGTGGAAACGCACAACAGTCCTTCTGCCCTGGACCCCTTCGGGGGAGCAGAAACCGGCATCTTAGGGGTAAACAGGGACATCATCGGATTTGGGATGGGAGCCAAACCGATAATGAACTCCTATTATTTTTGTTTTGCTGAGCAGCTGGAACAAAAATTATACAGAGACCGCGAACGTAGGGAGGAAATACTTCCACCCCACAAAATAACTGAGGGGGTGATAGCAGGGGTAAACTCCGGGGGGAATTGTTCCGGCATCCCCACAGCCATGGGTGCTGTGTATTTCGATGACAGGTTCTGCGGCAAGCCATTGGTATTTGTGGGTAGCACTGGAATTATACCGCGTGATGTCTGCGGGACGCCTTCACATATAAAAACCGTGCAGGATGGGGACTATATAGTGGTCATCGGTGGGCGAGTGGGCAGAGACGGGATACACGGGGCTACATTCTCCTCCGGTATGCTAGAAGGTACAGCAGACTCCACCGTAGTGCAGGTTGGTAGCCCAATAACGCAGAAGAAACTGTCAGACGCCTTGGTCAAGAAAGCAAGAGATCTTGGGTTGTACAACGCAATTACAGACAACGGAGCTGGGGGGCTATCGTCTTCGGTGGGCGAAATGGGTGCAAAGGGGTTTAGAGTGGAGTTGGATAAGGTCCCTCTAAAAACCCACAACATGCTGCCATGGGAGATATGGGTATCCGAATCGCAAGAGAGGATGACGCTCGCAGTGCCGCCAAGCAAATACCGGGAACTCAAAGAGGTCATGAAGACGCACGACGTGGAGATAAGTCTCATTGGAGAGTTCAATAGCACAGGTCGGGCCGTGGTCCTGTATCGCGGACAAGTTGTCATGGATATGAGCACGGATTTTCTGCACAATGGGGCTCCGAAATTGACTTTCACCACTACGGAGCGCCCTTCTGCACAACGCGCTTCAAAGCGACTAGAAACCTCGTTGGTAGAGGATCTGTGCAACATGATGGGCAGAAAAAACATTTGTAGCAAAGAATACATAATTTCGCAGTACGACCACGAAGTGCAAGGATCTTCCGTAATCAAGCCGCTGCAGGGCATCAACCGGATATGCGGGAATGCTGTGGTGGCGCGTCCTGTATTCTCATCAAAGCGGGGGATTGTGAAATCTCAGGGATTTGGGTGTAGGTACGGGGAAGGCGATCCGTATCGCATGGCCGCTTGTGCAATAGACACAGCAATACGTAACTATGTGTCGGTTGGGGGCAATATCGATCACTTAGCACTTGTGGACAACTTTTGCTGGTATGACTCAACAGACCCGGGCAGGCTTTGGCAATTGAAACAAGCGGCCAAGGCGTGTTACGACTATGCTGTAGCTTTTGGCACACCATTCATATCCGGCAAGGACAGCATGTTCAATGACTTCAGGGGGTATAACTACGCCGGGAAGCCAGTGCACATCTCCGCCCCACCTTCGTTGCTGATTTCCACACTTGGTGTGATCGAAAACATCGAAAATGCGGTCTCGCCACACGTAAAAGGGGTCAACCCAATATACATCTTGGGCACTACGTACAACGAGTTGGGCATGTCAGAATACTCGGACTACAGCGGCTTTGGTAACGATAACATTCCATCAGTAGACGCTGCAGCAGCGAGATTGTTGTACCGCAAATTTTACCAAGCCACTACCAGGGGCGTGATATTGTCTGCGATCGCACCTGGTCTTGGTGGAATGATAGTAAGCCTAATTCAGGCTCTGATAGGAGGAGGCTTTGGAGCAAAGATAGATCTATCTACAGTGCCAACCGAGGGCATAACACGGGATGATCTGTGGGAGAAAATTGTAATGTTTTCGGAGTCACAAAGCAGAATTATCGTTACCATCGATGCAAGTGATCAGCAGGAGTTTGAGTCCATCTTCTCGGGGGTCCCGTATGCGTGTATCGGCAGCACTACAACTGAGTACTCTCTCGAAGTACAGAATGTTGTAAAAATCGGCTTGAAAGAACTTGAGTACCACTACAAGGCATTCAGCAATAGCCATTATGACGTGCATGTGGCAGATCTGTAGTAGCCAGTCGAGAATTCACAGCACAAGTTTGGAGGGCATGTCCCCCCTTCAGTTGCGAACTGGCATAGTTCATGGTAGACTACGGCCGCTGCAGGGGTTGCGGCCTTCGTTTGGGCGTCGCTGCAGAACAGCAACTTTCGTCTTCACATTTTTCAAAAGCGTATACAGATGTATGTGGTGTTAGCCCTGGGGAGCAACTTGGGCGCTCGTATGGGCAATCTAGAAGCCGCAGTTAGGTCGCTTCCTCTGCATGACAAAAGATGTTCCTATGTATACGAAAATGCGGCTCTTCTCCCGGCTCAGGCGCCCGTTTGGTGGGATACTCCGTATCTTAATATGGTCATAACTGGGTACGTAGATCTGACCCCAATGGGCCTATTGGAGCGTGCGAAGGGAATCGAGACAATCTTGGGTAGGTGCAGTGAAGGAGTCTGGGGCCCAAGAACCATAGACATAGACATACTGCTGTGGGAAGGCCTATCGATGCAGAGTGACACCCTCACCATCCCACATAAGGAAATGCATAAGCGGGATTTCGTGCTTGTGCCGGCATGCGACATATGTCCCAGGTTCGTCCACAGTACCCTGCAAACGACACTAGAGTCCATTCTCTTGGCAAGGCCGGTAGTAAATGTAGACAGGAAGCACCCACCCATCGCCAGTGTGTAGTCCCAAACCTGGTAAGCACTAATCCGATGAGGACTTTGGCTGCTCCTCATATATCCTGCCACCGCACATTTCAAAGCACACGTCATAATCCGTTTCGCACAATCCGTAGCACATATTTGGAGAGCAGATGTTCTTCTCCCGTTTCGATGATGGGTTCGCGCCAAACGTAAATGCGTCGGTAGGTACGTCATTACAGTGAAATTGTGTCTCGCACTTGGAGATGCAGAAGCCGTCGGAACCGCACTTTGAGCGACATGCATCCTTTTTGACTTCACAGGCATATCTGTCGTCTCGCGCTTTATTACTGGATATAAGATTGCCAAATATGTCTATTACGCTATCCATGTATTTGGAGACCCTACTGTGCCCTATTTTGTTTATTTCACATTCTCGAGATTGGTCTTGACACTGTCTGTAGCAATGGCTCCTGGTGTACGCGCACTGCGCAACACACTCTCTACCTTCCGTGGTAGTTGGAGATTCATATACAATTTTAGGGCGAGCTTTAAATATGGTGCACGAAGACAGTAACAAGCAGCTTACGCACGTCAGTGACCATGCAATCATGGTTTTCCGTATTTTGAAATACACTTTAGTTACCCCGTGCCCACAGCATAAGGAGACGTAGATACCCCATCTGCGGTAAATAAAGCATTATTTTGAAATCATTGAAGTTTTTAATCTGGTACAAACCGCACCGATCTTCTGACTTTGTGTGCCTCTTCCATATCCTCAATCACCCGGAGCTGTACACTGTCGCTATCCAAGTGCAATTTAGACAGTGCAGCGTATCTGGCAAACCTTTTGTAGTTTCCTTCCACGAAGAATCTGTTGGCCATAGCAAAGTAGGACATGCCAATGTTCCCTGATCTGCCATAGACAATGGCAAGATTCTTCCACACCAGAGGATTTTCCCTCTCTTCGTACAACACCTCTTCTAGGTATTGTACGGTCTCCTGCGGATCAGTCAGCATCAGTGCTTGCGACAGCTCCAGCTTTAGGAGCACATCGTTTGGACGTAGAGCAAGTGCGCCTTTGTAGCCTGACACAGCGTCCCCTATCTTACCTAGCTTATAGAAAACATGCGCCCTAATTTCACGCAAATACGGGTCCTTCGGGGAGGAATGTATCAGGTATCCAAGCGTATTCAGAGCCTCGTCCGTACGAGCTATTCTGTAATTTAATATGGCTCTCATATACGGGGACAGCTCCTTCGTTTCCAGGAATTGAACTGGCATTAGAAAAGCTTCTGTTTTTTCGACAATTCGTTCAAAATCCCGGATATCTTCGCTGGAAAATCCACTAACCGGATTCTTCCTTGAGTAGCCTTCAAGCTTCGTCAGCCGCTGTTTGCTGAGAGGGTGAGTGAACAGGTACTCATCCACCTCGGTCTCTGCAAAGTGAGATTCCTCCTTGTGACTAAAGTGACGCAAAACTCTCATCAGCCCATCGGACGTGTAACCAGCGGCGTCTAGGTATTCCATGGCGCACTGATCTGCAATTTCCTCCTGTATCCTGCTGTAGGCAAGGATGCCCCTATGTTGGATTGTACTGCTCCCCAACATAATAGCCTGCCCTACCTTAGGATTCACCATTATAGAAGCCACCATGCCCAAGATATATCCTATACCCCCGGTCACGGCGCCGCTGCGTATCTCACTCTCCCTTTTTACAATGTGATGCTGAGACATGTGGCCGATTTCGTGTGCAATCACGCCCATAACCACGCTTGGATCCTTGGAAAAGAGCAACAACCCCTTGTTGATGAAAATATTGCCCTCTGAAGAGACATACGCGTTGACCGCATTATCATCTACGACAAAAACTTTCACCGAACCAACATCCACGTTTGCCGCAGCAAATAGGGGGGTGCTCAGCCTCTTGATGACATATTCTACTTCACTATCTCTGAATACTCGCGCGCATAGCGCTTCAGAAGAAAATGCAAGCACAGAGCAGCAAAGTGCCGCAATAAAATATGCCTTCATACGACCTCCCTACCCAGTAACCTCATCATAGTAAAAAGTGTAAGAATACTCTATCGATCATTTGTCCACCTACACTAAAGGTGATTCAAAAAACACAAATTCGTAGCAATTGTGAGAGTCCCGTCGGGGTTATTTTTTGTGTTTGGTAACTTACAGTGATATAATGCACGGTGGATGGTTGAGGTGTTTGGTGTCGAAGTCTACGATGCTCAGGGATTCTGTAGTCGCTGTTCTCGACGAGCACAGTGCGAGTGATGTAGTGGTGCTGGATGTCGCCGGCAGGTGCCAGCTTGCCGAGCATATGATAATAGCTTCTGGCAATTCCCCTGCACACGTGAAGGCCCTGGCCGAGCATGTAAAGAAGCGTGTGTCCCAAGCAGGAACAACTCGTGTGGAAGGGCTCCGTGAGGGTAACTGGGTAGTAGTCAGCACGAGCGGTGTTGTTGTGCATATCTTCAAACCGGAGGTCAGGTCGTACTACAAGTTAGAAGAGCTTTGGGACAGTAATGCAACTCAGGTGGGCTAGCAGCACCCCCGAAATGTAGGTTTTGGCTGTGAATCTGTGACGTTCAGGCCGCTGTTGCGCCGAGCGTCGTTGAGAAGTGCGTGGGCGTCTGCCCATGGTGGAGGTGTGTGTGGCAGTGGCTGCGGTTAACCAGTTGGTAATGTTCTGCGGATATCCTGTACTCGCCTTTGCGTGCTGGGCGGGCGCGCGATGTCTTCGTATACGGCTGGGAAGGGTGTATGGACGATTCTGTAATCGCTAGAAGGGCTGACGACTTAGTCATTTCGGTGCAGCAGAATAATGCTACGCAGAGCGTTTCCGTCACCGACGTTAACGAGCGTGCCTTGGCGCTGCTCGGCTTTGCTGACAAGCAATCCGTTGTCGGGTCATCGTTATATTCGATACTTGATACCAGAACGCAGGGAATAGTAAGCAGTTATCTTGAGTTTACAGACGACGGCACTGACCTCTCTGAAGTTATATCCAAGATTAGGGGCTTTGCTCTGCTTGATAACAAATTGCAGCCAGTGCCAGTTAGGCCAAAGATTTTTCGCACAGCCTCGGAGAAAGGGCTACTGAATTACGAAATCCTGATCCGGGATACAAGCCTGTCACAGAAGCTCGATGCTTTCAGGCAGGAGAAGCTGTCTGCAGACTACCGTTACACCATGCATGAAGACTTCGGCGTGATGGACGAGCAGTCCACAGCGACTGAGGTGGGGGTGGTGCTGAACTTCCTCAATCATGCCGGTGTGAATGCCGTGATATGCATGGTCGCAGTAGATCAGAACGCGAGTGAGGGCCCAGCAATCATGTGGGCCAGGAGAGTGTCTGACGCCATCAGTGAAAATGTAAGATACACAGATATCGTTGGTTACCTCGGTGACCGCAAGTTCGTTTTTATGCTCCTTGGCTGTGACAGCGGAAGTGCGTATTCCGCAGTTTCGCGGGTGCACAGGAACATATTAGAGAGGTTATCTCACTGCACTCCTCCAGCAACAGTTTCTGTTACGTATGCTCAGATGCGCGGCGTGTCCGATCCTGTCAAGCTGGTGGGAGACCTAAAGAACACCTTACTCGCAACGCGGCAGGAGTCAGGCTCCTCGATAAGGCTTGTGGGCAAATAGCCCGTCAGCTGCATTTTGCCTCTACAGGAATCTCAATCAGTAAGGTAGTACTATCTCGATCAGTGGGTCATGGGCTTCATAACGGAATGTCGCCCCGTACTGCATAATCAGCAATGACATGAAGTAAGCCTGGACGTTTCTGGTGTTCAACTGACACGCATCCGTATCTCGATACACCAGGACCCTCTCTATGTCCCGGTGCATTTCAACCTCCGACGCCGAAAGCTTGATCTGCATCTGCACCCCTTCTTCAGTAGTGCGAACTGCAACAGACATGCCCTTACCGCGCACCATCAGCATTACAGAAAGTAACACGCAGTGCGAGAGTAGCCGATTGACCTTCTCGATGAGCTCAGTATCCACAAATTGAGATTCAATTTTCCAAGTGAGCTGCGCTATCCCTCTTCTCTGAAGGTACTTTTCGACATTATCTTTGGTCTTGTTGAAGCAGGAGTTGTCCTCTGACGCGCTGTAGGCTTGCCTCAGTAGCCGGAATCTGGCCACTATCTCCGCAGAAGCTTTTTCCAGTGATTGCAGCGCATCCTCGGATTTCGGGTCCTCCACTAGACACTCCACGTAGCTCACCACAGAGCCTACAGAACCAGCTAGATCATGCAATAACCTAGCAGAGAGTACCTCCATGTTGGCCAACACATCAGCGTCTTGTTCGCCACTCGCGCTCATCTGGAACAGATTCCTAAAAATCCCATGCAAGGTAGCGTGTATTCCATAGCAAGAGAGAAGTCAATCAATATATTTTGTATACATTCACCATGTCCGGTGCTACCATCGGCGCCGGGGGAGTCTTAATTTGTCAATCTATGAGTAGATATTCGGACGCTGGTGTAGATATCAGTGCGGCAAACAAGTTGGTAGAGACAATAAAACCCCTGGCCGAGTCCACAAGAAATTCTGGAGTTGCATCTGGTATAGGTGGTTTTGGAGCCTTATTCGACCCCTTCTCGGACACTAGCTACACTTCCCCCATGCTAGTATCCTCAACAGATGGCGTAGGCACAAAGCTGCTGGTTGCGCAGGAAGTCGGCAAGCACGAGTCTATCGGGATAGATCTGGTGGCCATGTGCGTCAATGATATCCTTGCACAGGGTGCAAAACCCTTGTTTTTCCTCGACTACTTTGCAACCGGCAGCCTTGAACGTGATACTGCATTACAAGTTATATCTGGAATCGCACATGGATGCAGTCTCGCAAACGTTGCACTGATCGGCGGCGAAACCGCAGAAATGCCCGACATGTACCCGAAGGGTCGTTATGACCTGGCCGGCTTTTCTGTGGGAATAGTTGAAAAGAATGAGGTGTTACCGCGTACCGATCAACTGCGTGCAGGAGACCTAATTATTGGGCTAGCTTCCTCAGGTTTGCATTCCAACGGATTTTCCCTAGTCAGAAAAATACTCCGGGACTTGGACATAGACTATCGTGGCGCATGTCCGTTTACTGATAGTACCTGGGCAGACGTGTTGCTTGAGCCCACAAGAATATACATTAACTCGGTATTGCCCGTGCTACCTGCGGTAAAGGCCATAGCGCACATAACTGGCGGGGGCTTCGTGCACAATATACCCAGGGTACTGCCGGAACACCTGACAGCCGAAATTCAGCTGAATGCCTGGAAGGCGCACCCGGTGTTTTCGTGGCTCGAGGAAGAGGCGGCAGTGCCTAAGAAGGAAATGTTTGAAACTTTTAATTGCGGCATTGGCATGATATTAATTACTGAAGAAGACGCGGCTTCTGAGCTTGCACGAAAGCTACAGCAGCACAACGAATCTGCGTATGTAATTGGAAAATTAGTTCAGCGCCAGTCCGATGGTGTTGTCGTTCTAGGATGAATCTTCCCCTCTGTTAGTCTGGGGATGGAACCCTCGGTAATGGTTTATTACGCTATTGTAGTCAAGGTGGGTGTAGATCTGTGTCGTGGCAAGATTTGTATGTCCCAGGAGTTCCTGCACTACTCTAATATCCGCACCTTCTGAGACTAGGTGGGTAGCAAAGCTGTGTCTTAATGCGTGGGGGGTGGTAGTTTCCGGAAGCCCGATTTGTCTCCGTAATGCTCGCATCCTACGGGCAAAGTAGGTCCTGGACAACTGCTTGCCTCGTACCCCGACAAAAATATGCTCTCCCCCAGACGGGTGGGATTGGTGATATGGGCAACTCTCTATATATGCGGAAAGTATGTGCCCAACCCACGGTAGAATTGGCACCACCCTCTCCTTGGTGCCCTTGCCGAGCACTCGTAGTTCATCTTTCCCTAAGTCACGAAACCTGATGTTGGTGGCTTCGCTGATTCTGAGGCCAGCACCGTACAATAGTGCAGACACGGCCACATCTCGTTTGTAGGTCCAGTGAGCACTGTCTGGTTCCGCAACAACCTTACGTGCCTGGGCCTGTTCTAGAACCTTGGGCAACCCCCGGCGCACTATGGGCTTGGCAACATCAAAGACGACCGAGCCAGTCACCCCATATTTGTAATACAAATAACGAAAAAGGCTTCTCACTACAGAAACGGCTCGGGCATTTGACGAAGATTTCTTGCCTTGCCTGCAACGATCGGCAAGCCAGCGTCTGAACTCTACCACGCTCAGCTTCCCGATGTTGCTCGGGTTAATTTGCTCTGATGCTTCCCCGTATACGCAATGAAAGAAACTTGCTATATCTCGCTCATACGCGGCAATCGTGTTGGAGGCATACCTTCGCTCCTCACGAAGCCACTGGATCCAGTCACGCACTATGGTAGGCAGAATTTTTTTCATAGCATAACGCTTCGTTTGCAATTTTTTACCCTCACACAAGCACCCGTGACGTAACTAGCTTCAATTGACTGTACTCAATCGCCTGCAAATAGTTTTCTTCATCCGCTATTGTACAACACATCTTCTACCAAAGTTGCGTCTTTACACAAAAACCCAAAGAGCATAAAGGTACCGGCCGTCCATTAATTGTTTCCTGATCCTTACCGCCTACTGTGCTCCCAATCATCGGCCACAGCTTGTTTTATGTTGATAAACGGCATACTAGGATATATACCATACCGGACGTGTGCTTTGTAGGGTATTTGAGGGTGCGGTTCACTATTCTTTGCGCTGGGGCATTCGGCACGGCGTTGTCTGTAGCGCTGTGCAAAGCAGGTAGAGAGGTGCATCTCTGGAGTCGTAACGAGCACGTCATAGAGGCGCTACGCACCCTTGGGGAGAATGCGGTATATCTACCCGGGCTCCGTGTACCGGACGGCGTACTGGTCCACTCCGACATGAGCGCGGCGTTGGCAGGTTCAGAGGCAGTGTTGTTCTGCGTTCCCGCACAAGGGTTGCGGAGTCTTTGTGACACCGTGAGGCACACACGTGCACTGTCTGACAGAGTTCCCATAGTGGTGTGCAGCAAGGGAATAGAGAACGTGTCCCTCAAGCTTGCCAGTGAGGTAGTTGGGGAGATATTTCCCCAAAATCCCATATTGATTCTCTCTGGTCCTACTTTAGCAAAAGAGATGGCTGCCGGATTGCCTTGTGCCATGGTATTGGCGTGCAAGAGTCCCGGTACTATGGAATTATTGGCATCACAGCTGAGCACTCCGACTGTGTCGATAGTTTGCAGTGATGACCTAATTGGCGTGCAGGTTGGAGCGGCAATGAAGAATGTCATTGCAATAGCGTGTGGTATTGTCACGGGAATGGGTTTGGGACACAACGCCGCGGCTATTGTGGTAGTACAGGGAATGGCAGAGATCCGCGCAGTATGCGAAGCGAAACAGGGTAAGGCAGAAACTTTAACGGGGCTAGGGTGCCTTGGCGATTTGGTATTGACATGCACAACACCGGGTTCTCGCAACATGTCGTTTGGAATGTTGATGGGAAAGGAGGGGCTGGACACCAGCCAGCGTAGGCCTGTCCTGGTTGAGGGGGCAGAAAGTGCATCGGCTATAATGAACATGGGCAATGTTCTGGGCCTTGAATTGCCAATATGCTCGGCGGTGGCTCAGTTACTTTACGGGCAGCTGAGCATCAAGCAGGCAGTTACCCAAATGCTCTCTGCCCCCGTAAAATCACACCTTGACGTACAGGCAGGTTCATAAATCCTGCCCGGAGATAACCGAAGGCAAAGCCGATTAGGTGAAGAACCAATCTGGTTTGCTTAGGGTTGGTAGGTTGCGTGCAATACCGGAGACACCGGGTGTTAGGAGTAGCAACTATCCCTAATAGGCGTGACGCCACCGCCAAAACAGAGCCTCCACGGGACAACGGGGCTTAAGTTGCGATGATTCTGATCCACTGCGTTCGCATGGCACTCACACCATTGGGAATAGAGGTTCATCTCCGGAGACCCATCACCAATACGTTGCACCCCCACACGACAGCACTTGTCCCCCATAGTGGAATCGTTGACAGAAACCTGCACTCACACTGATGCCCTCCTTTTCCGCATTGCGGTCTACCTACCTGGCAGCATCATTCCCTGCTCCTCTCGGATTTACTAGAAGAACCAGGAATCTAATTTGCTCTCCCCGCACTCGCTCGCACTAAACGGCCTGCTCCTTCTCACCTCTCTCAGGCCTCGTACCAACCACGTCTAGCTATAACCAACTTTCTCTTCCCCATGGGTCCTCCTTTTTCAGCAACCTAGAGTCAAGTATTGTCACCAATCCCTTCCACTTTCACCCACACCTCCGGTGTCACAAATCTCCCCCTTCTCCCTGCATTCATACAAAGCACGGCTTGCTTCTCTTTTACACGGCTTATATGGCTATGTGGCCTCCTACCGGATACGTTTCACAACTGGAACTGACTCCCTCTTCCTCATGGGTCCTCCTCCCTGGGCAACCCAGAGTCTTCGGTATCATCGTTAATCTCTCCTTTCTTCAATCTCCCCTCTTGCTCACACCTTCCAGCGTCATCAGTCTCTCCTCTCTTGTCACACCTCCAGTGCTGCCAACCTTTCCTTTTCTCGCTCCGTCTCCGGCGTCACCAATCTCTTCTCTCAGAATCCACGCAAAAGCAGCTTCTCCATTCCTTGCACCCAACAGCAAAATGATCATGGCACTAACGCATTATCTCTAACAAAAGTGCAACCTCATCCTAGTGTTACCCCAGTACTCGCCATACCCTCCTCTTACCTGTACCGACGCATTGCAGTCAGGACCGACTTCATCTCTTCCCCGTATGGATCTCTCTCAAAAACCCAAAGTCTTCCGTGTACCACCAATCTCCTCTTCTTTTCTTCGCATCCGCATAGGACAGCTTGTTTTCTCCCCCTCACGCCTCCAGTGTCACCAATCTCCTCTTCTCTCCGTAAACTCGCTTCCTAGAATCCACGCAAAAGCAGCTTCTCCATTCCTCGCACCCAACGGCAAAATGATCATGGCACTAACGCATCACACCCAACAAAGGTATATCCATCCTATCCTCGACAGGGTATTGCCC
>JBQEQV010000082.1:0-12556 GCA_052043585.1 Anaplasma sp.
TCTAGCTGCTCATTCTACTGTTACTGACTTGGCCAGGTTGGCGTGGCCGATCTGCATCTAGACCCTTTACGGGAGACCTCCTGTGTGCCCATGAGGATATAATACGGGCCCTTCTTACTAGGCTATCACCGACGGACGAGATTTGAGAGGCACTCGTTTTGCTCGCTGTGTGGCGCAGAGGGTGCAGGATTTGTGTGTGGATGTTGTTAATGTGGCACAGGTGTTCTGGGGTACGCCACAAGCAAATCTAGCTGCTCATTCTACTGTTACTGACTTGGCCAGGTTGCGTGGCCGATCTGCATCTAGACCCTTTTTTACAGCGATTTTGTACGCTAAGAGCTGCGCTGTGACCGTATATGCTATGGGCATGGAAAAAACATTGGTTTCTGGCAGCTCTACCACTATTTTGCACAGATGCCTGAGCTTAGGTGCCCCCCTCCTATCCGTAAGGGCCACTACGATGCCCTTTCTTGCGGCGACTTCCTGTATGCTAACTAAGTTTTTTGTGAACACCTCATTGTACGGCGCAATGGCTATGACGGGTAATGACTCATCAACGAGTGTAATTGAGCCATGCTTTAGCTCGCCGGATGCTATGCCCATTGTGTGGATGTAAGATAGCTCACGGATCTTCAGTGCCATCTCCAGGGCCACGCCGTAACCGGTGCCTCTGCCCATAATGATCACTTGATTGTAGTGCAGTATAAGATCTGCTACGGAATCCACCGAAATTTTCAGCGCCTCTTCTGTGTGACCCGCCACGGATTGCAGCATTTCCAGCAGTTGCAGGTAATGCTCTCCGGCTAGGTGCTTGATACTCGATAGCCACAGGGCAAAACATGCAAAAACAGCCAGCTGAGAGGAAAAAGTTTTCGTGGAAGCAACCCCTATCTCCGGCCCCGCAAGGGTCTTTAGTGCAATATCCGATATGCGCTCCATACTGTTGCGAGGAACGTTCGTTAGACTTATAACCCTTCCACCGCGCGTTCTGGTGTGACGCATAGCTTCCAATGTGTCGGCAGTCTCCCCGGATTGTGACACGAACAGGAAAAGATCGCCGTCGGAAATCTGTGGGTGGTGATACCGGAATTCAGAGGCGATGTTCAATAACACTCTCGTGTTCGCAATGCTTTCTATCCAGTGTTTTGCAATGAAGCCTGCTATGTAGGATGATCCGCTACCAACTATTGTGAGATAGGGGATGTTCTTAAACATGTTTTTGTCACACGCAAACTCCACCTTTCCGCTTGTTGGGCCAACAAACTGGCCTATAGTACTTCGTATGACCTCGGGTTGTTCGTGTATTTCCTTCATCATGAAATGGTCGTATGATCCCTTCCCCGCACTGAGGCCAGAGGTATCCCTATGGATTTTGTTGTAGTGAAACACTCTATCGTTCCGGTCGTAGACCTTTATGTCATCTAGGGAAATTTCTGCGATGTGATTGTCTTGTAGGTAAAAAATTCTCTGTGGATGCTTTCCTAATGCGCATTCGTCTGATGATACAAGGTTCGCATTTTCTCCATGACAGCAGATTAGAGGCAACATCTTACAGGATGCAATTAGCAAGTTTTCCCATCCGGAAAACATGAACGCGATGGCGAAATTGCCCTCTATTTCCTCAAGCGCTTTGCGTACGGCTTGCCTTGGAGTGAACCCATCCCTCAACAAAGAATCCACCAAATGCGGTATGACCTCAGTATCGGTATCTGTATGGAATCGGCGTCCTCGCGTCTCCAAACGCTCTCTTACTGCCGGATAGTTCTCTACGATCCCGTTGTGCACCACCGCAACTCTACCCACCACTATGGGATGGGCGTTTTCGACCCCTAAGGCACCATGAGTGGCCCACCTGGTGTGCGCTATGCCAACGTTACCGTGCAGCCTGCCACTCGCAGACACCACACCTTCAAGCTTATCTACCCCTTCCTGAGATCGCTGGACTGCAATCTCATCATCCAACACCGCGAGCCCGCATGAATCATACCCCCGATACTCAAGCGCGCGCAGCCCTCTGAGCAGCAAATGCACCACACACTGGCGGCTAACTGCACCGAACACGCCACACATAGGACACCCAGTTGAGTGAAGGATAAAGAGACGTGCGTCCTAACTCTTCGCGGTTGAGGGGGATTTACTTGCAGGAACGCCTTTACCGTTTTCTCGGTTCAGAACTTCCGATACGGACGATTTCAGCACCCTAACCTCAACTCCGCTGGCGATTTCAATGTGCAAATATCCGGAACCGGAATCCACCTTCGTCACCACACCTAAGAGGCCACCCGATGCCACAACCTTGTCCCCCTTTTTGATGCTATCCAGCAACTTGCTGTGCTCCTTGAGTTTCTTTTGTTGCGGCCTTATAACAAAAAGGTAGAAGATTAGGAAAATAAGAACCAACGGGACAAACCCAGCTAAAGAAGCCCCGATTCCAGCGGGTGCTGAGGTTGTAGAAGCCGCGGTGAAGGCGCCAAGGAATGAAAGCATCGAAACCTACCAAAAACTTATGCTGGAATCTACCAAAGGCCAGACACGCTGTCAAGAACGCAGCTCAGAGTCCCCACACCCCAGAGATAGAACAAGGCGTACCTCGGGTTGCGCCTACTCACACGCTCCTATATCGTACCGGTACATACCGCCCGGCCAGTCCAACAGATCAAGAGCGGCATAAGCCTGGTGCTTAGCGGTCGCCAAATCGTCTGCCTCTGCGACTATGTTCAAAACCCTGCCTCCCGCGGAAACCCAATCATTTCCACGGCGCTCGGTACCTGCGTGAAAAACCTTTACCCTGGAGAACTTGGCAATCCCGTCAAGTCCCCTGATAACCGATCCAGTCTCATACGGTCCAGGATAGCCTTTACTAGCCACAACCACGCAGACCACGGATTTGCGATTGAGCGACACCACCTCATTGCCTAACCGCCCCTTTGCTGCCAACGACATGAGCTTCAGCACATCAGAATCCAATCTAGGCAATATCACTTGAGTTTCCGGATCACCAAACCTGACATTATACTCCAGGAGTTTGGGCTCATTTTTCCTTATCATAATGCCCGCAAACAAAAGGCCCCTGAACTGTATGCCCATGTTAAACATAGCCTTGATAGTCGGGTATATTATTCTCTGCACTATGAGATGCTCCATCTCGCTCGGTATGATTCCCGGGGTTGAATATGAACCCATACCTCCAGTGTTGGGACCTTTGTTACCGTCGAATACGGGCTTGTAATCCTGCACTGCACCCAGAACCACCGGGTTAGTGCCGTCTATCAAGGTCAAAAAGCTGATTTCCTTGCCCTCTAGAAATTCCTCAATGACTACAGCTTCGCCAGCTTTGCCGAACTTCTTCTGAATGAGCATGGCATCGAGAGTGTCATACGCCTCCTCCACCGTGTGACACACCACCACCCCTTTTCCATTTGCAGGCCCATCAGCCTTGACCACCAGCGGCAACTTGCTCTTCTTCACAAACTGCTTTGCGGAAGTAATGTCCATGAAGTATCCGTGCTTAGCCGTGGGGATGTTGTAGCGCGCACAAAGCTCCTTGGTGAACCCCTTAGAGGCTTCTAACCTGGAAGCGGCTCTGGATGGACCAAAAACGAAAATTCCCTCATCCGTGAGTGCGTCGGATAACCCATTGATTAGCGGAAGCTCTGGCCCTACCACGACCAGATCTATGCTCTCACGCTTACAGACCTGAATGACCTCCACGAAGTCATTCACATCCACGTCTACCAAAGTGGCGAGATCCGCCATAGCCTCCCGGCCAGGAGCCACAAACAGACGGCCCAACATAGGAGAGCGACTTAGACAATCCAGCAAGGCATGCTCCCTGCCGCCGGAGCCAATAACCAAAACATTCATCTCGCCTCCTGTAGAGACTCTAAAGACCACGACGCGCACCGACACGCTACCATAAATTGTCAGTTTGTCAATAGGGTTTGTTTTCAGGGGATAGACTTTGGTCCTGCTTGAGCGATTTAGTGAGGGGTTCCATGGGGATAAAACGCTTGCTATTCATCCGGTTACGTGGTTAAACTCTGGGCCGGTGTTGCGCTTTTCGATGTGGGTTTTGTGTCTTCGTATACTGCTTTTTTGAGGACTTTGTTCCTGGCTCTGTCCCTGTTGTTTGTGTCTCAGGTCGCCGTTGCGGCCGAGGAGGGCGTTCATGCGCTTTATGACAAGGTGCTCAAGTCGTTTGACAAAAAGGACTACAGAAAGGCGGTTGAAGTGTTTGGGAAGATTGAGGCCCTGTACCCATTCTCTCAGATGGCTATAGATGGAAGCTTGATTGCTGCTGTGGCCCATTACGAGCTCGGCAACTATGCTGAGTCCGCGTCTCTGGCAGAGAGCTACGTCAATGTCTATCCGAACAGCGAAAGCATAGACTATGCGTACTATGTGAGGATCATCGCCAAGTACATGCAGATTTCTGACTTGGGCTTGGACCAGACTATTGCTCAGGAGGTCAGGGAGCTCGCTACCGAGTTTGTTGGCATGTTTCCTGATTCGCGTTACGCTGAGGAAGTTTCAAAGAGGCTAGACGCCGTTAATAAGCACA
Organism: Anaplasma sp.; assembly: GCA_052043585.1. GTDB lineage: Bacteria > Pseudomonadota > Alphaproteobacteria > Rickettsiales > Anaplasmataceae > Anaplasma. The sequence continues at coordinate 4,562 of JBQEQV010000082.1, forward strand.
TGGCGGCCAGGGAATTTCTCATCGGCAGGTTCTACTTGCGGCGGGGAAATTACATTGCCGCGATAAGGAGGCTGAGTGCTCTTATAGAGGACTACCCGAGCTCTGTATACTACCAGGAAAGTCTGTGCGGGTTGGTTGAGGCCTATGCCGCACTCGGCGACGGGCAGATAGCTTCTGTGTACCTGGCTAAACTGGAAGATGGCAGCCTCTGGCATACTAGAGGACGGCGGCACTTGGATGCGCTATTGCGTGAAGGCATTGTAATCTCTCGTGGGGAGAATGCTGTTCAGCAGCCTATGCCTGCGGAAAAGGTTGAGGTTACTTCCCAATCGCAACAGCAGCAACTGCCTGCGGCTGAGAAGGTTGCTCCGGGACTTGATGCAGCGGCAAAGCAGGATGACAGCAACAAACAAGAGGCTAATAAGGCGGATAATGAAAGTGGACAGCAGGAAGAAAAGGGCAAAAGCGATCACCTGCCAGTAATCACAACCGCCGAAAACAGCAAAAACAAGTAGTATATAGAATATTTGAAGAGCCGAATGCATGGGCCATTAGGCGACGGCTGGCCGCGCTCCCTGAATACATCAACAGCGCGTACCAGGAACACCGCATTCAGGCCTGTTGCAAGGATTTCATATAGTACCGGCTGCTTAACAAACAGTCCTGGGGTCATGGCGACTATCGCCAACAGTATGCTGTACCACAGTATGTGCGCCCTTGTCTTGCGTATGCAGTACACTGGTAGCATAGGCACTCCCGCCTTCCTATACTCCTCCAGAGTGAGTAAGGAGATCGCCCAAAAGTGAGGTGGAGTCCACACGAAAATTATTGCAAACAGTGACAAGCTTTCCAACGAGGGAACGCCACCTGAAACAGATGCCCACCCAATCATCGGGGGAAAAGCACCTGCAATGCCTCCGATCACTATATTTTGAGGGGTCCTACGTTTAAGCAGCATTGTGTATACAACCACGTAGAAGAAAATACTACTCGCGAGGAGTAGTGCAGAAGAATAGTTTACAGTGATTGCCATCACAAACACCGACAGCACGGAGAGCACTATGCCGCATTCCAGGGCCTGTTCCCGGCGAATTTTTCCAGACGGAATCGGCCGCTTCCTGGTGCGATCCATAACTGCATCTATGTCACTGTCATACCACATGTTCAAAGCCCCCGCGGCACCGGAGCCCAGGGATACACATATAGCTGACGCCAGACCTATAAGCGGATGAATCTCTCCAGGTGCAATCAACATTCCCGTGACGGCTGTGAACACCACCAAGAACATGATCCTGGGCTTCAGCAGTTGAACGTAATCCCCCACGGAAGAGGAAAAGACACCAGATGCTCCTTCAGCACTTGCGAGAGTTGCTGTCATAAATACTTCCTAATCCTGTTCAGGAGCTTCCTCCATAAAAGTGTGAAACGGCGCAGGTGAAGGCACAGTCCACTCCAAGGTATCACCACCCCACGGATTCGCCTCAGCAGCCTTTCCACGTCTGAGAGTGTATATCACAATTGCCACGAAAAACAACGCCGATAGGAAAGAAAACAACGCCCCTGCAGACGATACGTAATTCCAGGGGATGAAGGCATCTGGGTAGTCCGGTATTCTCCTAGGCATTCCTGCAAGTCCCAGGAAGTGCTGCGGGAAGAAGGCCACATTGGTCGATATGAAAGTCATCCAGAAGTGGATCTTCCCAACACACTCGGGATATTGTCGGCCGGACATTTTTCCTATCCAATAATAGAACCCCGCATATGCAGCAAAAAGCGCCGCGATCGACATTACATAGTGGAAGTGTGCCACTATGTAGTAAGTGTCATGCAAGACCTGATCTACGCCCCCATGCGACACCACTATCCCAGTCAAACCTCCTATCGTGAAAACAAAAATAAACCCTATCGCAAACAGCATGGGAGTCTTGAATTCTATTTTGCCACCCCACATTGTCGCAATCCAACTGAATACCTTTACCCCGGTCAGTACTCCTATTAGCATTGTGGTGACGCTGTAGTATGTGATCATCTCCGCGCTCAAGCCGGTGGTGAACATGTGATGTGCCCAGACTACTAGACCAACAGTGGCAATCCCCACCAACGCGAACACCATACCCAAATATCCAAAGACTGCCTTATGCGAAAACGTGGACACTACCTGACTCACTATCCCAAACGCAGGGAATATTATGATGTACACCTCCGGATGCGCAAAAAACCAGAATAAGTGCTGAAAAAGCACTGGATCCCCTCCACCGGCCGGATTAAAGAAGCTAGTGCCAAAGTTTCGGTCGGTCAGAAGCATGGTTATTGCCCCCGCCAGAACCGGTAGTGACACTATCAACATGAATGAAGTGAGCAACACGGTCCACACGAACAGCGGCATCTTGAGCAATGTCATGCCGCGAGTACGCATATTGAGAATTGTGACGATAAAGTTGATGGACCCTACAATCGAAGAGATACCCGCAAGATGCAAAGCCAATATTGCCATGTCCACCGACACGCTAGGATGGGACGACACAGATGCAAGAGGTGGATATAAGGTCCAACCCGTGCCAGGACCCTCCCCGACAACCACAGAGCACAACAGCAGCACGAGCGACGCAACCAGCATCCAGAAACTGAGATTATTCAACCTGGGAAACGCCATATCCGGGGCGCCAATCAACATGGGAACAAACCAATTACCGAACCCACCGGTGAGTGCCGGCATGATCATAAAGAACACCATGATCAACGCGTGTCCGGTTACTATCACGTTATACAGCTGATAGTTTCCACTCAAAACATCGATATGTGTAAGCTGAGCACGCAAGACGAGCGACAAGGCTCCACCCACGAGACCGCCGATTATCGAGAAGATTATGTACATCGTCCCGATGTCCTTGTGATTAGTGGAAAACAGCCACCTTCTCCACCCCTTAGGGGCATGCTCACCATCCATAGACTTCACCTCCTCAAAATAGCCTCACACCACCCGTGGGCTGTGCCCAACCAATCAGGCGACCTCACGCCTCAGTTTTCAACCGGCCTCTTCCTTTTGCTGTGCAGCCCACTTGTTGAATTCATCCTTAGTGACTGCCTCGACCACAATGGGCATGAAGCCATGCAATCTTCCACAGAGTTCTGAGCACTGTCCGTAATAAACTCCGGGCTTCTTCACCGAGAACCACGCCTCGTTCAATCTTCCTGGAATAGCATCTATCTTAACCCCCAAAGCCGGGACTGCCCAGCTGTGTATAACGTCCCCGGCAGTAGATTGTAACAAAACTACCTCGCCCACTGGCACCACGATCCTATTGTCCACCTCAAGTAACCGCAGCTCACCTTGCTTCAGTTCGGAATCCTGCTTCATGTAGCTATCGAACTTGATGCCGAGCTCCGGATAGACGTAGGTCCAATACCACTGATAACCTATGGCCTTGATCACGAGGTCGGCCTTAGGGGCTTGCTGTTGTGCTCTTATCAATTTTACATTGCTTATGGTCAAAAGCCCCACTAGAAGCAGAGGCACCACTGTCCAGAGAATCTCCAAGGCGACGTTATGCGAATTTTTGCTACTAAACTCTACCGGTTCGTCTTTCCTCCTCCGGAATCTGATCATGACATACAGCATCATCAGGAAGACAAGAGCCACCACCGCCACCATGACGATCATGACGAAGCTATGAGACTTAGCCGCAAGCTCCATGAGCTCGGTAGCAGGCTCTTGGAACCCCATTTGCCAAGGGTACGGCGCGCCCACAGACGCAACAGGCCACCATAGCAACCCAAAAAAGGACACCACACACGCAATAAGCGACGCACGGAGCATAAGGATGCACCCCAGCAACGACCGAAATCCACCGGCTGAGAATACATCTCGACCACAGAAATGGCAAGGGTTTTATGCCAGACTATAGCGTAGATAATATATTTTTAACTCAAGGGAGAGGTGGGTTTTCATCGGGTGTGAAAGTACGAAAGCACACGCTACGAAAGCACACGTCGATAGTCATACATGGCACCCTGAAATTGCGTGGGCAACACCGGATTCAGAGAATCTTGTACTATCTCGGTAGTAGAGTGCTCGTCAGAATGCACGGTCCGGCAGCTTGGCTACGACGAGACTCATAGGCAAGGTGCACTTTCGCGATCAAGCGCAAAAGCGGAGTGCAACGAGCTAAGTGCCAACTCGGCCTGATATTCATGCACCAGAATGGTGATCTTAATCTCAGACGTAGAGACCGCCAGCACGCTCACCCCCACGTCCGCCAGCGTACTGAACATCTTACTGGCAGCTCCAGGATTGGAGATCATGCAGGTGCCCACTACAGAAACTTTTGCTAGGTTGTGTATCACTCTCAGGCTTTTATACATTATCGCACTTTTCTGCTGCACCAAAATCCTCTGTGCTTCGAGTGAGTCCACATCCTTGACCGTGAATGTTACATTGCAGAAATCCTCGCCCACGGTCTGTGCCACTATCATATCTACGTCAATTTTGTGCTCTGCTATTGGAGAAAACACCGCAGCGATACCCGGGATTAGCGGCACTTTGTCGAGCGATATACCGACCTCCTGCCCGCTGGTGACGATTCCCGTAATTACTCTATGCTCCATTCCTTCCTCGCGCTCAGATGATACCACTGTTCCCTTGCCGCTATCAAAAATCGATAACACGACTATGCGTATGTTGTGCCGCATGGCTATTTCCACGGACCTTGCATGCAGGACTCCCCTTCCAGAAGAAGACATCTCTGCCATGTCTGAATATGTAATACGGTTGAACCTAGATGCATTTGAAATCAGGTGCGGGCTCGCTGTGTATACCCCTGGCACGTCTTTGTATACATAGCATGTGTCCGCCTTCAACGCAGCGGCTATTGCCACGGCGGATATATCTGATCCCCCTCGGCCTAAAGTTGTTATGCGTCCATTGTTTACTCCTTGGAACCCAGCAACGACCACAACCTCGCAATCTTCCAGAAGCTGCAATAGCGGTGTTGGGTCTATGTTCGTAATTCGGGCTCTTGCATGGTCCGATGTTGTGTTTACAGGAACCTGCCACCCTAGTAGGGACTTTGCCCTGATGTTTTTGTTCTGCAAAGCCAAGGCCAGAAGACCGCACGATATCTGCTCTCCGGAAGATACCACGACGTCATACTCTGAGAGCTGGTCTTCAGATTTCAGCCCCGAAATGTTCCGAGCAATTGCAGCGATCTCGTCAGTAAAGTTGCCCATAGCCGACACTACCACCACGAGCTTATAGCCGCGCTTAACGTCTTCCTGCACTATTTCGGCAACCCGCAATATGCACTCTGTGTTTTTTAGGTATGTGCCCCCAAACTTTTTTACCAAGATACCTTTCATGCCGGCTATTCGTTTTATTCAGTTGTGAGCATATCCGCCTGTCGCGCCTAACAAAAATACGTCCATCAGACTACACTTTATCTACAGCTTCGCAAGTCATAAAACACACCTGGGGTCTATTGTATACGGTCAGTATACTCTTTCGAAGTGTGCCTACGACGCCAACCAATGGTGCGTTATGTTATGAAAACGCGCGCGTTACTGTTTGAAAGTAGTTAAGGTTTTGGTACAATGACGGGCTTCTTACTTTAGTTGCTTCGGAGGTTCTGATGGGGCGTGGCGAGTGCTTTTACGTGACGACACCGATATACTACGTCAACGATGCGCCACACATAGGGCACTTCTACACGACGCTCATTTCAGACGTTGCTGCGAGATTCAGGCGTCTTGACGGCAAGCAGGTGAAGTTTACCACGGGGACCGATGAGCATGGCCAGAAGGTTGACACGATGGCCCGCGAACGGGGCATACCAGTGCAAAGGTTTGTTGACGAAATAAGCGAGTTGTTCAGGAAGCTGACTGGGATCTCTGACTTCAGTTGCAATGACTTTTTACGTACCACTGAAGAGCGCCACAAAAAATGTGTGGTTGCGCTATGGGAGCGCCTACGCGCCAACAGCCAAATATACCTGGGACACTACGCCGGGTTTTACTCAATGCGTGACGAGACTTTCTACCAAGAGCGTGAGCTGATTGACGGCAAGGCCCCGACAGGCGCTGAGGTTGAGTGGCTAGAGGAACCGGGATATTTTTTCAGGCTGTCTGAATGGCAGGAGAAGTTGTTGCAACTGTACAACGATAATCCCAAGTTCGTTACGCCAGCTGGAAAGTTCAATGAAGTCATAAGTTTTGTCAAATCCGGACTCCGGGATTTGTCCATTTCACGATCTAAGAAAAGTCTTTCTTGGGGGATTGAAGTGCCGGGTGATCCGGAACATTTGATATATGTGTGGGTCGACGCGTTGAGTTGCTACCTGTCCCTGCTGGGGTTCCCCGATACCAATAGCGAAGATTACAAAAATTACTGGGGAGGCGACGGTGCCGTGTCCACACACGTGGTAGGGAAGGACATACTGAAGTTTCACGCAGTGTACTGGCCTGCGATCTTAATGGCGGCTGGATTGCCGTTGCCGACCCAGGTTGTCGCGCACGGTTGGTGGCTCAACGAAGGACAAAAGATTTCAAAGTCGGTGGGCAATGTTATAGATCCTTTCGCACTGGTGAAGGAATATGGATTGGATAACAATAGATATTTTTCGCTCAGTGAGGCGCCCATAGGCAATGATGCAAGCTTTAGTAGGGGCAGTTTTGTTGAACGAGTAAATTGCGATCTTGCAAATAATCTCGGAAATTTGGTTCAGAGGACCGTCTCTCTCGTGCACATGTGGTGCGAGGGACAGATCCCTGAGGTAGAGGAAGTGCTGCTGCAGGGTGAGGAGGTGATAGATTATGAGGCAGTGCTGAAGCAATATAGGCAGTATATGGAGGAGTATCGCTTCTTTGAGGCGCTGAAGTTTATTATGAGCTTGTCTTCCTCAGCCAATGACTATATCGCCAGGAAAATGCCTTGGAAGCTGTTTAAAGAGGATAGGGCACTCGCGCAGGCGGTAATTTTGAAGTTGTTGGAGTATATAAGGTGCATCGGCATACTGTTGCAACCCTTCATCCCGAGTTCAGCGTCGAAGATTCTTGATCAAATTGCGGTGCCGTCCAACAGAAGGCAGTTTGAGCACTTTTTTGAGCCGAGCCAGAGTGGTACTGTTTTGCAGAAACCTACGCCCATTTTCTCCAGGCTAGATCCCCCGATGCCAAAAACGTGAGCTGCTAAGCCGTGTAACGGGTTGTATGCGTGCTGACTGCGTTTTAATCCACCTTCCACGCGCTGTGCAACGAGACGACGCCGTTGCAGAAAGGTTGGTAAGTTACGTTGAAAAACCCGGCGTCAGCTATTTCGCGAGAGAAGTCTTCTGGGTGTGGAAATTCCCTAATGCTGCTGACAAGATACGAATACGCGTCGGCATCGCCCGTAACTAATCTGCCCATGTTCGGTATGATATGAAAGGAGTAAAGATCATACAAAGTCTGAAACAGCCCTTCCTGATTTGGGGGAGAAAACTCCAGGCACAAGAACCTGCCGTTCTGTCTCATTACCCGATAAGCTTCGGCGAGCGCCTTCTTCCGGTTTGGTATGTTGCGTATGCCAAAAGCTATCGTGTAATAATCGAAGGAGCCACTGGAGAAAGGCAGATTTTCTGCACTTGCGCAGACCCAATCTATATTGACGCACCCAGAATTGAAAGCCTTATCCCGTCCCATAACCAGCATGTCGGGGTTGATGTCGCAAACCGTAACCTGCAGCCTCTTGTTCTTCATATGCGCCCTTATGGCCACATCCCCGGTCCCGCCGGCCATATCAAGCAATGAGCCGCTACTCCGTACAATTCTGCTACACAACTCTCGCTTCCATAGTCTATGCAACCCGAAACTCATGAGATCATTCATGAGGTCGTACTTTGGTGCCACGGAGGAGAAAATCTCGTTGACTTCCGACTGCAGCGGCATACTTACAATATGAACTTGGACAAATCCATCTGTTTTGAGATGTCCTCAAGTTTCTCTTGCACGTGGTTACTGTCGATC
>JBQEQV010000083.1:0-3472 GCA_052043585.1 Anaplasma sp.
CACATATGCTCAGCATCACGTCATATTTGTTTGAAACGCCCAGGTCCTCAGCCTTAACCGCAGCCATCTCAGAGGACAACTTTATTACGTCAGCAAAGCACTCCAATACATTCTGGATTGGCTCTTCTCCCAGGCAAAACGACGCCCACTTGGACTTACACTCGACACGTACCTTAAACAGGTTATGCATAAGGTCCACGGGTATTCCCCTCAGACACTTGTACATCCTATTCATACAATGGAGGTTAGCTACCTCCCAATCACTCAGCTGACCTTTGTTTGAAAGCGCAGTGCCGATAGCATCGGACACCATGTCGCTATCCAAGATCTCCTGCCTTATCTCCTGTAGAGTACATACCCTATGTACTCTACTCTCCACGTCCAGGCTACTTAGGCAAAGCATCCTAACCACATCGCCCAGGTGGCATATTTTGGCAAACACCTTCTCCAGGAATTTATAGTGTTTCATATACGCAAAGACCGAGATTTCTCCTTAAACAGCAATTCCGCACATAGGGCACAAAACTCAGGCAAATCAATCGCCACAATACCGAACAATCTCCCAATCAACGCCAGAGACTACTAACCATGAGCAGGTACGCGCTAAATTTACCACACATCGCGGCGAAAGCCATATAAATCAACTAAGTTAGATAAATTATTTTTACTTGACTTGATATGGTTTTCAGCAATGATTCTGGCAAGGCGGGGGTTTTTTGCAGTGGTCACTGCAACCAAATTTGGTTACAGAGGGGGTTTTGCTATGTTGCGGCGTTTGTTTACTATGTGTTTCTGCCTGACATTGCTAGCCACTGGTGGCTGTATACTTTTTGGCTCCAGTAGGGAAAAAGTTGAAGTAGATGTTAGCGGCGTGTTTACGAACGCTACAAGGATCGAAAAGATCTATTTTGACTTCAATAAATACGAAATAAGAGGCGAAGGGAAAAAGGCACTACTGAATCTCGTGGAGCGAATGAAGGAAGACGCGGGAATCACTCTAATAGTGATAGGCCACACTGATTCCCGGGGTACAGAGGAATATAATTTGGCGTTAGGGGAAAGACGGGCAAATGCCGTTCGGGAGTTCATCGTAGGATGCGACAGGTCCCTAGCTTCAAGAGTATCCACTCAGTCTAGAGGCAAGGCTGAACCTGAGATTTTAGTGTATTCAAGTGACTTCAAGGAAGCTGAGAGGGCCCATGCCCAAAATCGCAGGGTTGTGGTCGTGATTGAGCACTCGCAAGCACCTTCAAAGAATAAGAGTCAGAAGGCTAGATGGAGAGTGAGCAAGAGCGCTGGAACGACAATTATCAAAGAGGAGAGTGCCGATGGGGGCGGTGGTGTTGCCGTTACTGCTGATCCTGATGTCACTGACGCAGCAAACAGTCAGTTGCCGGTTGTAGTGGACCCTGAGGAGCTTGAAGAGATGCTGGCAATGGAGGAAGAAGAGGACTGATGATCGCGCCGGGAGGGGCGGGCCACGTGTCATCTTAGTCCAGTTTCAGCAGCTGTTTCCGTGGTCTCGTGAGTGAGTCCCGAGGGGTTTAGTCAGGTGGCAATGGGTTTTTTGAATCTTCCTGAAAGTTATTCCGTCAAGTAGGTTTTTTGTTGCGGTTTCATTCGGTTCTTTCCTCATGTTTTGCTAAAAAATCTTGAATCCCCACTCGAATCTCGACAGTAGGCACAGGGGTCGAGAAAGCGGTAGGTCCGGAAGGGTTGGTCTTTTAGCGGAAGGTTTTTGCGCTTCTTCTAACATCCTGGCACACACCGAAAATTTTAGTTTATGCTGTGCACTCCATGCAATCTTATGCAGGATCGTTGTGCACCTAGTGTTGACACTAGTCCTTTATTTTGCTAGTGTGGCCAGGGGTTTTTCTTGGGCGTCGATGACAAACATAGTAGTGGTAGGGCTCCAGTGGGGAGATGAGGGCAAGGGCAAAATTGTGGATTGGCTCTCCGTGGATGCTGATGCTACCGTCAGATTCCAGGGAGGAAATAACGCCGGGCACACCATAGTCGCAGACGGCAAAGTGTACAAGCTGAATCTGTTACCGTCGTCGGTGCTGAGAGGAAGCGCTATGTCGATCATAGGAAACGGCGTCGCATTAGATCCCTACGCGCTGATCCGAGAGATAGAGAGCCTCAGAAGCGCCGGTGTGGTCCTTGATCCTGGCAACTTGTCCCTGTCGGAGTCCTGTCCTCTCGTCCTGAGCGTACATCGTGAAGCAGACTCTATAATGGAGGAAATGCGCGGAGTAGAAGCCATAGGAACGACGTGTCGTGGGATTGGTCCATGCTATGAGGACAAGGTCGGGCGTCGCGCTATTAGGCTGTGTGACCTGGCTGACGAAGAGTTTTTGTATGATAGAGTAGTCAATTTACTGTCGTATCATAATTTATTTCGGAAGGCTACAAATCGGAATGAGATCTCTCCGGATCAGATTATGGACGAGCTGTTACAGATAGCTCCGAAGGTGCTTCCTTTTGTAAGACCTGTGCAGGGTGTCATAAGAGATCTGGTAAAGCAGGGCAAGACTGTCCTCTTTGAGGGTGCTCAAGGCGCGCTGTTGGACGTTGACCATGGAACATATCCATATGTTACATCGAGTAATACGATGGCCAGTTATGTACAAATTGGGTGCGGCGTGGGGATCCTTGGGAACATGCGTGTCCTGGGGCTAGCGAAAGCTTACGCCACCCGGGTAGGGAACGGCCCGTTCACGACGGAACAGACTGGTGCAGTGGGTGACACGATGTTCGAGCGAGGAAAGGAATTGGGAACCGTAAGCAACCGAAGAAGGCGATGCGGGTGGTTTGATGCGGTATCAGTAAGGCAGGCTGCGCTGTCGTCAGGCGCTTCCGAGATGGTATTGACCAAGTTGGATGTTTTAGACACGATTGACGAAATAAAGGTGTGCGTGGGGTACAGGTGCAGAGGCGACTCTTATGACTATTTGCCAGCAGCGTCGCACATACAGAGCAAGTTAGAGCCTGTATATGAAGTGTTGCCCGGGTGGTGCACTAGTACGCTGGGAGCGGTGTCCCGCAGTGATCTGCCGGACAAAGCCGTCTCTTACATCAATAGGCTTGAGGAGCTTGTAGGGGTACCCGTGAGTTTGGTGTCCACTGGGCCTGACAGGAACCACATCGTGCCGATGCGTGCTTAACAACGGGTAGCTACGGCGCAAAGTTACTGGCCAGGCCGCGGTTTGCGTCTGGAAAGATTGGGGAGCGGAGTTTCGTATGGCCCTCGAACGCCTGCCACGGCTAATTTTCCCTCATCAGCAAAAAAACTTCCCCGCTCCGGGTCGAGTGTGAACAGCTATTTAAATACCGTGGGTACAGGTGCATCAGCGAATTACCTCCCATCCGACAATGCTGTCTTTATCTATCAGAGTCTGCAGCGAAGTTAATACTGCCTGCAACGGCTAATTTTCCCTCATCAGCAAAAAACCCCTTGCCCAGGATCTAG
>JBQEQV010000084.1:0-4879 GCA_052043585.1 Anaplasma sp.
TTTTCGCACACTATCCCTCTATAGCGCTTCTTCCTGTACTTACCACAGAGGCACTCATCATCGTTCACAGGACCAAAGATCTTCGGGCAAAATAGCCCCCCCTTCTCGACTTTAAACGTACGGTAATTAGTGGTAGAGATGTCCTTAATCTCACCATAGGACATAGCCCTGATGCTCTCAGGACTGGCGATGGATATACAAATTTTATCGAACGACTGAGCTATACTTGTATAGCCATATAAATCCAACATCTTCATGGTCACAATCCCTACTCTACTTCGCCACTCGTAAATTCCTTATCCTGCTTCAGCACAACGTTTAGGCACAAGGAGCGCAACTCCTTCACCATAACATTGAAAGACTCAGGAATACCGCACTCAAAGTTGCTATCACCCTTTATTATAGACTCGTAGATCTTCACCCTACCTACAATATCGTCGGACTTCACCGTGAGCATCTCCTGCAGAGTGTAAGCAGCCCCATAAGCCTGAAGCGCCCAACATTCCATCTCACCAAATCTCTGTCCCCCGAAGTGAGACTTACCACCCAGCGGTTGCTGCGTCACAAGACCATACGGGCCCACAGACCTAGCGTGTATCTTATCATCAACCAGGTGATGCAGCTTCAGCATGTATATGTAACCAACTGTCACCTTCCGATCAAACTTCTGACCAAGTCTCCCATCATAAAGGTCCACCTGCCCAGACGGGTCTACCTCAGCCAACTCCAATAGCTTGGAGATTTGTGCGTCCTTCGGTCCCTCAAACACAGGAGCTGCCATGGGCACACCCTTCCTGAGCCTACCTGCAAACACCATCAAAGCATCATCAGCCATCGAGACAATATCGTCTTTCAGCTTTTGTCCATCGTATACCTGACATAAGAAGCTTCTCAAATCATCGATCATAGACGGGCCGCCGGCATCCAATATTCTGCCTACCTTCTTCCCCAAATTCACAGAAGCCCAACCTAGATGGGTTTCCAAAATCTGTCCGACATTCATCCGCGAAGGCACACCCAGAGAGTTCAAGATGATGTCCACCGGAGTACCATCCTCCAGGTGTGGCATGTCCTCCACGGGAACTATCCTCGAGATCACCCCCTTGTTTCCGTGTCTACCCGCCATCTTATCACCAGGCTGCAGATTGTGCTTCACAGCCACAAAAACCTTCACAATCGTCAGTACACCCTGAGGCAGATCGTAGCCATAGTTGAGCTTATCTATCTTCTGCTCAAACTTGCGTTTAGCCTCATTAATTATCGCATCGAACTTCTCCTTCATCTCCGCGACTTTGTCTTTCACCTTGGGTTCCGCGAGTCCAGCCTCCCATAAAGCCTCCCCGGATACAGCCTCAAAAAAGCTATCCAGATCGCTATACCCCTTCATCGTCACCCCAGAACTACGCAGGAGACTCTTCAATTCGTCAGTGAAATACTCACTTACAACATCGATCTCATAGTCGCGCTCCTTGGCGAAATTGCTTATTTCATTCTGCTTGATGAGCAATGACCTATCATTCTCCTCAACGCCCCTTCTCACGAAAACGTGAACATCTATAACAGTCCCCTCAACATCAGGAGGCAGGTATAGCGAAGAGTCGACACAATCGAAGACCTTCTCACCAAAAATTGTCACCAAAAGCTTCGTCTCAGGAGGAAGAGATACCGGAGGCCTCGGGGTAACTTTACCCACAAGAATACTGCTAGCAGAAACTTCCGCTCCTATGTTCACAATCCCAACGTCATCCAGGTGACTCAGACTTTCTTCGTTTACATCGGGAATGGACCGCATAATTTTTTCCGGACCCAGTGGAGTATCCCGAACCACACACTCAAACTCCTCTATGTGTATCGAAGTAAACGCATCCCTTCGCACAACATCGCTGGAAATCACTATTGAGTCTTCGAAGTTATAACCCTGCCACGACATAAAGGCCACGAGCACATTCTTCCCAAGCGCCAACTCACCTCTATCAATCGCAGACCCATCGGCTATGACATCATTAGCCTTTACATAATCACCCAACTTCACCACAGGCCGTTGGTTGATACAAGTATTATGATTCGAACGCTGGAACTTCCTGAGCTTGTATATGTCAACACCCAGATACTCGTCCTTATCCTTATCGAAGGCGCGAATTACCACATAAGACCCGTCAACCCTATGCACGACCCCATCACGCTTGGCCAGCACAACCGCACCGGAACCAGCAGCCACTATAGACTCCATCCCAGTCCCGACTAATGGTGCCTCAGCTTTCAGCAGAGGAACCGCCTGCCGCTGCATGTTCGACCCCATCAAAGCCCGGTTCGCATCGTTATTTTCCAAAAACGGAATCAAAGAGGCCGCAACCGACACTATCTGCTTAGGCGACACATCCACGTAATCAACATCTTCGCTCTTCACCATCACAAAGTTGCCGCCGTGCCTACAATACAGCATATCGTCTATGAACCTGCCATTCTCATCTATGGCAGCCCCTGCATCAGCTATATAGTAATCCCCTTCTTGCATTGCCAACAGATACTCTACAGTATCCGTCACCACCCTATCCTTCACCTTCCTGTACGGACTCTCTATGAACCCATACTTATTGATCTTCGCATATATCGCCAGACTACTAATCAGACCAATATTCTGCCCTTCCGGTGTTTCAATAGGACATATTCTACCGTAGTGAGTCGGGTGAACGTCCCGAACCTCAAACCCTGCCCTCTCCCTGGTAAGCCCACCAGGTCCCAGAGCAGACAGCCTCCGCTTGTGCGTCACCTCGGACAAAGGATTGGTCTGATCCATAAACTGCGACAACTGAGAAGAGCTGAAGAAATCCTTCAGCACAGTAGCCAAAACCTTGGGGTTCACAAAGTCGCATGGCATTGCATTATCAAAGTTCACCGAGGACATGTAGTCCATTATCATACGCTCCAACCGGAGTATCCCTATCCTGAACTGATTCTCAATGAATTCCCCTACCGACCGGACTCTACGATTGCCTAGGTGATCTATGTCATCAACTGCACCTTCCCCATCCCTCAACAGGACCAGCCTTCTAACAACCTGAACTATATCTTCCGCGGTCAGTACGGTGAGATTCTCATCGATATCCAGCCCTAGATGACTATTCAATTTTATCCTACCCACCACAGAGAGATCGTACCTCTCCGATTCAAAAAAGAGACCCTTAAAGAAGGACTTCACCGCTTCAAGGTTAGGTGACTCACCGGAACGCAACACCCTATAAATCTCAAACAGAGCATCTTCCTGTGTCATGTGCTTGTCCAAAAACAACGTGTTAAGCACGTATGGACCGACAGTTAGGAAATCGATGTTTAAAAAGGCAATTTCGGCAATGTCAAACAACTCAAGCTTTACTATGTGCTCCGGTGTTATCGCCTCACCAGCGGATATAATCACAGAGCCGCTACCCGGGTCGACTAAATCATCAGCGACGAACATCCCAGAAATTCCAGAGAAAGGTACCACGTACTCCTCTAGGCCATCAGCTTGCAACTTCTTCGCAACTCTGGCGGTGATTCTGGTATTTGCTTTTACAAGTACATTGCCATCCACGTCCATCAAGTCATAGGACGGCCGCACCCCCTTGAAGCGGTCCGCTACGAACGGGACTCTCCACCCCTTATCACATCTCACATAGAGCACTTTATCGTAGAAAGCATCGAGAATATCGTTATTGGACATCCCCAAAGCCTTGAGTAGGTACGAAACCGGCAGCTTCCTCTTCTTGTCTATACGAAAGTATATTATGTCCTTGATGTCGAATTCAAAATCAAGCCACGAGCCTCTATAGGGTATAATGCGCGCAGAGTAAATTAGCTTACCTGAGCTGTAAGTTTTTCCTTTGTCACTATCGAAGAACACACCGGGAGACCTGTGCATCTGCGAAACAATGACCCTTTCTATCCCATTTATTATGAAGGTCCCATAGGACGTCATCATAGGCAAGTCACCGATGGAGACCTCCTGTTCCTTCATATATTTCACGCTGCGTTCGAGGGTTCCCTCATCAACCACGTACTTCACTTCCTTGAAGGAGACTTCCTGAACCTTCCACACCACAAAACGTAAGGTGATCCGTATCGGCACAGAAAAGGTAATCCCCCTCTTGATGCACTCATACTCATCGTACTGGGGCTCACCTATGTTGTATCCCACAAACTCCAGGACTGCCCTTCCCAGAAGATCGCGTATGGGAAACACGGACTGAAAGATACTCTGTATCCCGCCACTACCGCTCCTATCCAGACCAATGAACGCATCGTAAGAATCTCTCTGTATCCTTATCAAATCCGTCAAAGAATCACGAATGTCTATGGATCTCGCGTAAGAAAGCCTAGGAACAGCATCAAAATCATTCAGCACATACCCGGGACCAGAACCACCAGCAGAAGACATCAATTCCCTCAAAACCACTTCAAAACAAACACTTTAAAGGCTACTTGATGCTCACCGTCGCTCCGGCATCCTCAAGCTTCTTCTTCACTTCCTCAGCTTCAGCTTTCTTGTACTTCTTGCCCTCGACTAGCTCTCTCTGTCCATCCTGCTCAACGAAGTCTTTAGCTTCTTTCAAACCCAGAGTTGTACATTCCCGAACAGCCTTAATGACCGCAATCTTCTTGTCCGCAGCGTATCCTTCAAACATGACAACAAATTCGGTCTTCTCAGCACCACCGGCATCTTCAGCACCCTGAGCCGCACCACCAGCAGCAGGCATAGCAGTGAGCAACCCACCCTTAGGGAAACCCAATTTATCTTCTATTTTCTCAACCAGAGCAGCAGCTGCACACAAGTCAAGGCTGCAAATCTGCTCCACTAGAGAATCCAAATCAGCAGGCCTCATAACTCTCGCCTAGTCCTACA
>JBQEQV010000085.1:0-12429 GCA_052043585.1 Anaplasma sp.
CTTCAGTCTCGTCGAATCCTATAAATGACTGCAACTGATCTTGCAGGACCCTCGCGGAAATGGCAACAGCCTCGTCCGGAGATATAGATCCATCGGTGTCGACAGACAAAAGCAGCCTGTCATAGTCGGTAAACTGACCAATTCTACTACTCTCGATCCTGAAGGCAACCCTCTTCACTGGGCTATACAGAGCGTTCGTGGCTATAAAGCCAGACCCTATATCACTCACCACGCCCCCTCCAGACCTAGAAGTCGCCCTGTACTCCGAAGCCGGAACGTAGCCCTTACCGCTATTCACATATATCTTTACATTCAGGCTAACGTCCTTGCCCAAGGTGCAGATGTGCAAATCCTTATTTAGAATCACATAATCCGCAGACTCACCTATATCTGCAGCCGTAACATCACCGGGACCCTTGGCAACCAAGCGCAAAATCTTCGCTTCAGAAGTCAGAAGTTTCACCCTCAACATGCTGAGATTCAGGACCAAGTCCGCAACATCTTCACGCACCCCAGACAGCGAAGTAAGCTCGTGCGACACTCCCTCTACTTCCACACCGTACACGGCAAAACCCCCAAGGGAGGACATCATAACGCGCCTGAGAGCATTACCCAAAGTCAGAGCGAACCCGCTCTCCAAAGGTTCCACAACCAACTCGGCAGAGCGCGACACATCCCCCGTACTGACAACCTTTATCGAAGAAGGCCTTGTTAACCTCCCCCAGTGGTCAGACATAGAGAACTCGCTCCCGCAGCACAAACCACCGGAACCCCCACCATCAGAAACTGCCATAAATCTCTCACAAACAAACTAAACCCTGCGCCTTTTTGGTAGCTTACACCCGTTGTGAGGAAGCTTCGTGGTATCCTTTATCGAGGTGACATTGAGGTTACAAGTCTGAACCGCCCTCACAGCGGCTTCCCGACCAGCACCGGGCCCGGAAATGTACACAGACACAGTCCTCATACCATTCCGCTCCACAACAGCCCTCACCGCCTTTGCAACTGTTTCCTGAGCTGCATAAGGGGTGGACTTCTTAGAACCCTTAAAATTACACGCCCCCGCCGAGGTAGTGACCAGCACATGCCCTTGTTGATCCGCAACCGTCACAATCACGTTGTTGTACGTAGCACAGATGTGCACCCTACCCACAACAACATTCCTTTTTTTCTTAACTACCGCCATAAACCCCCGCTATCACTTTTTGCCAGCAACGGCAAGCCTCGTACCACCCTTACGGGTTCTGGCGTTAGTATGCGTCCTCTGCCCGCGTACAGGGAGCTTCTTTCTGTGCCTAAGGCCCCTGTAGCACCCAATATCCATCAGAAACTTGATATTCATAGCGACTTCTTTCCTAAGATCCGCTTCTACAATGCAGTCAGACCTTATGAAATTTCGAATCCTAACCACCTCATCATCGTTCAGAGAAGACACCAAGGCATCCTCGCTTATGTCACAGTTCTTACAGATCTTACGAGCGAGAGACGGACCAATACCGTATATATACGTCAACGCAACCACAACACGCTTGTTTACGGGGATATTGACCCCACCTATACGCGCCACCGGAACCCCAAACAAAACACCGACAGGACCCCTTGTATAGCAAATGTGCCACTCACCGTCAACTAGTTATTTAGGTAATTCACCTTCTCCATAATCACCTGAAACACTTCTCCCACCGGTTTGTTTCCATCTACCCGAGCTACTAGCGTTCCGTAATATCTTTCGAGTTCACCAACCGCAGATTCGTATTCCTTGATTCTGCGCCTGATAGTTCCCACTGTATCGTCATCTCTGCTGATATAATCGCGACAACCGCATTCTACGCACTCTACTTCTCCAAAGCTCACGTTGGATATTCTACCACATCCCTTGCACATGATACGGCCTTGTATCCTGTCTTCAACGATCGCCATGTCAACTTCCAATTTTATCACCACATCGATCTTGCAGCTCAACAATCGCAGTGCAATTGTCAAAAATTCTGCCTGTGGAAGATTTCTCGGAAATCCGTCCAATAAAAACCCACTTTTGATCTTCCTCAACTGCTTGAAGAACATCTCGCACACCAGCGCATCATTGATAAGAAATCCATCGCGCATGATGCACTCTATCTCTTTGCCAATTTCAGTATCAGCACGGATCTCATTACGCAGCAGCTCTCCCATGGAGATCACCTTAAGCCAGCTCAGATGCTCGGCTAACAGGCGAGCCTGCGTACCCTTGCCAGAACCCGGAGCACCAAAGATCAGCAGGTTTACTTTGTTTTTTTCCACAATTCGGACCTTTTCATCAACGAACTGTACCTGCCGGAATACACTTGGGTCTGAACCTGAGAGAACGTGTCATTTATCACGCTTGTAATTATCAAAAAGCTGGTGCCACCCAAAGTGAATGACACTGCATAGTAATGTCGAATGACCTCCGGTATCACGCACACAACTGATAAATATATAGAACCCAAGACGGTCAGCCTCTTGATGACCTGATCAAAATACTCTTTTGTCGCTTTGCCAGGGCGCTTACCCGGAACAAACCCGCCATTCCTCCGCAGCATCTCCGACGTCTCTTTCGTATCGAAAACCAAAGAGGTATAGAAAAAGGTGAAAAACATGATCAGCGCAACATACACAGCGATGTACAGAACGCTCTCCGAAGAGAAATACTCAAGCAGAAGATCAGCCCACCTGGAACCAGAGTGAAACTTGGCAAGGGCGACCAGCGACAATAATAGCGCATTGGCGAAAATTGGAGGTATCACACCTGAAATGTTGATTTTCAGAGGAATATAGCTGGAATCACTATTGTAAAAACGGCCACCTACCTGCCTCTTGGGATACTGCACTAGGACCTTTCTATAAGACCTCTCGAAAAAAATTATCATAAGGAATAGCGCAAAAAATGCCGCCAACACAGAAATGACAGCCAATCCGGAAATCTCCCCATTTTTCCCAAGAAGAAACACAGAAGATATCGAGCCGGGCAGCTCCGAAATTATACCAACAAAAATTATCAGAGAAATGCCATTACCTATCCCCCTGACATTAATTCTCTCCCCAAGCCAAAGCAAAAACATGGTCCCGGCTAATAGGCTACTAATGCCAACCACGCGGAACATAATCCCCGGATCCATAACCACGATAATCTCGTCTGAGTTCATTCGCTCTAGCCCAAGCAATATGACTAGCCCCTGTATGACGCAGAAGCCACAAGTCAGGTACCTCGTGTAGGAATTCATTTTCATCCTACCCAACTCCCCATCCTGTCTAATCTCATTCAACGCAGGTATGGCCACCGAGAGCAATTGCACTATTATGGAAGAAACTATATACGGCATAACGTTCAGTGCAAAAATCGTCATTCTGCCTAACGCACCACCGGAAAATACATTAAAAATCCCCAGAATCCCCGTAGCATGCCCGGATATAATATCCTCTATGACAAGCGGATTCACGCCGGGAATGGGAATATAGGTCCCCAGACGATACACCACAAGAGCAAGCAGCGTGAACCCGAATCTTTTCAATAACCCAACGCCACTCCGCGAGCCCAAATTCACAACAAACCTTCTTACAAACTAAATTACTTTTCCGGTAAAAACACCCTCTCCGCAACAGTCTTCGATACCGCGTCGTAGCTTATTCCAACTTTATCAACCTTCAACTCGCCCTTACCAAGAACCTTAACTTTGCTCTTCGCCGAAGATATCACGCCCAGCTTTGCCAGGAGCTCTTTACTAACATTGGAAACGTCATCTATTTTCTTCTCGTCAATCAACCTCTGCACAACGCCAATGTTGACTATCTCGTATCGCACATGCGAAGTGGACCCAAATCCCCTCTTAGGAAGACGCATAAAAATAGGCTGCTGCCCACCTTCAAACCCATTGACAACACAACCGGACCTAGCCTTCTGACCTTTGTGCCCCCTACCAGAGGTCTTACCCTTACCGCATCCCAAGCCCCTACCTAAGACTTTGGGCTTCTTACGCTTCGGCAGGCCAGCGAATAACTCATTCAACTTCATAATCAGACTAACCTCACCTGTTTTCTATCACTTCACCGACCTCACGGCCCCTCTTACCTGCAACCTGCTTAGGAGACAACATATTTTTGAATGCGGAGAAAACCGCATATATCACGCTATGCGGATTGGAAGACCCTATGACTTTCGCAACAACATCTTGCACGCCCAAGACCTCAAATACCGCTCTAACCGATCCACCGGCAATTATCCCGGTACCTACCCTAGCAGATCTAAGGACAACCCTACTTGCACAGAATTTCGCTTTCACATCATGGTGCAGAGTCCTGGATTCACGCAAATACACTCTGATCATACTCTTCCCAGCGGCGTTCACCGCCTTAATCTTGGCCTCGGACACCTCAGCGTGCTTGCCCATGCCACAGCCAACTCTGCCCTTCCCATCACCAACAACTACGAGAACAGAGAAAGAAAATCTTCTCCCCCCTTTTACAACCTTTGAGACCCGCCGCACGGACACCAGCAGCTCTGACAAATCGTGGGAATCATGCGTACGCGGCTTTTTATCAACACTCATTCAGATACCTAAAACTCAAAACCAAGACTCCTCAACTCATCGGCAAATGCAGCCACCACCCCGATGTATCTGCATGCACCACGATCAAAAACAAATTTATGATAGCCAGCATCCAACCCATTAAGGCGACCGGCAAACACCCTAGCCACCATCTTCGCAGATTCTGAGTTAACCTTCCTTTGAGCTACAGCAAGAATCTCGGACTCAAGCGTGGACGCAGCGGCTACAGTCACTCCCTTCCCATCATCTATCAACTGAGCGTAAAAGTGCCTATTAGACTTAAATACAGAAAGCCGCACGTTGGACAGGGCCCTAAGTTTCAGCCTCACCCTCCTCTTGCGCCTTTCAGCCCTCTTCAAATCACACAACGACATAACAGTCTCTACTTCTTCTTACTAACTTCTTTTCTATACATATGCCTGCCAGTCACAAAGATACCCTTGCCCTTATATGGATCAAATCGCCTAATAGAGCATATATCCGCCACCACCGAACAAACCTTGACTTTTTCAGATCCGCGAACCTCGAGCTGAGTGGGCTTCAGACACTTGATCTCTATCCCCTCGGGAATCACGTACCTCACACCATGGCTGAAACCCATGAATACCGACAGATGCTTGCCATCAGAAGCCACCCTGTAACCAACACCACTAACTTCGAGTGCCACAGAAAACCCCTTGGACAAACCCTCAACCGCGTTATTAATGTTACTCCTGTAGGAACCCCACATAACCTTAGACTTGAGTGAGCGCTTATCCTCATTCACTAACGATAGCACATCACCATCCAGCACAGCCTTGATACCGTGATGCAAAGCGAAAGTCGAAGACCTGCCATCACCGCCAACCAAGGTTACAGACCGCCCATCATGGACATCCACCTTTACGCCACTGGGAATCTTGACGGGCATCGCCCCAATTCTAGACACAGCGCAATCCCCCTAAAAAACACCACACAAAATCTCTCCTCCGATGCCCAGCTTACGCGCCTTGTAATCCAGCATCACACCCTGTGACGTGGATACTATATACACGCCAAGACCATTGTAAAACTTAGGCATCTTCTCAGCAGAAGAGTAAACCCTCTTCCCTGGACGAGAAACGCGCACTATCCTCTTGATAACAGGGGCGCAGTTATAGTACTTCAGAAAAACCTTGAAATACCTTATAGTCGGACCGCGGTATTCCTCTTCCTTAAAATCCTTTATGTAACCCTCTGCAAGTAGGATCTCCAACACCGCCTTAACTACCTTAGAGGCAGGAACGGACACAACCTTGTTCATACCTGCTTGGCCGTTACGCAAGCGAGTCAAAAAATCTGCAATAGGATCAGACAACGACACAACAAAACCTCCTTCTCTTCCTTCTTACCAGCTCGACTTCGTCAAGCCAGGTATTTGCCCCACAGAACCGAGCTGACGCAGCACGATACGAGAAACCATGAACTTCCTGTAGTAACCACGAGGCCTACCAGTAACCAAGCATCTATTTCTGATCCTTATATAAGAGGAATCCCTCGGCATCTTGGAGAGCTTCACCTGAGCTGCAAACCTATCAGCCATAGGCAAAGAAGCATCCTTAATCATGTTCACCAAAGCCCTTCTCTTTTCTCCCAACCGGGCAGAAATCGCCGCACGCTTTATATTCCTCTGTATCACAGACTTCCTAGACACTACACAACCCCCTTAATCCACAAAAGGAAACCCTAGCTCGATGAGCAAGGCCTTCGCATCACTATCATTGGCCGCAGTGGTCACCACATTTATGTCCAATCCGCGCACTTTGTCGATCTTATCGTAGTCCACCTCGAGGAAGGATATGTGCTCTTTCATCCCGAAAGATATATTCCCATGCCCATCAAACTGCGACATGGATAGCCCCTTAAAATCCCGCTCACGAGGAAGCGCTATATTAATCAACCGGTCCAAAAACTCATACATCCTCTTGCCCCTAAGGGTCACCATACAACCTATGGGAAACCCCTTCCTGATTTTAAAACCAGCAATAGACTTCCTAGCACGGGTCACTACAGGCTTCTGCGCGGATATGCAAGCAAGATCCCTACTGCAAGAATCCATAACCTTACTATCCATAGCCCCAATACCTATGCCCATATTCAAGCAGACTTTCACCACTTTAGGCACTTGCATGACGCTACTACGGCCCAGCTTGCCCATCAGAGACTTAGCTATGGTATCCTTACACAAACTTCCCAGCATACGCACCTAACCTAAAACCTTACCAGACCCCTTAAGGTACCGAACTTTCTTTCCATCCACGAACTTGTAGCCCACTTTAGCACGGACACCCGAATCATTATCAAAAAAAGCAACATTGGAAATGTCCACAAACCTCTCCAAGCTGAAGATACCACCTTCTCTCTCCTTAGAAGCTTTTACGCTCTTCTTACAGATGGCAACCCCGGTTACCTTGGCCAAAACGCGACTTCCTCGCCTCAGCACCTTAACAACCTTGCCAACCTTACCTTTGTCACTCCCGGATATGACAACAACATCATCCCCGCTTACAATCTTTGCCATCACAGAACCTCCACAGCCAAGGACATCACCTTTGTGAACTCGCCAACAGGCAACTTCCTAACGGGACCGAACACCCGCGTACCCAGCGGATCACCTTGGTCATTCACCAACACAACCGCGTTGCTAGAAAATCTGATAACACTACCATCTAGCCTACGGATGGGACCTTTAGTCCTTACCACAACCGCTCTGTATACCTTACCCTTACTCACCTTTCCCCGCGGAGCAACAACTCTAGCAGAGACAACCACTACATCTCCTACAGAAGCGCACTTCTTCCCTCCTAGGAACCCTATGCACAACACCCTACGGGCACCCGAGTTGTCTGCGACATCCAGAATCGCGTTTTTCTGTATCATACAAACATCCTAACTATACACCACAATCCATCGCTTAGTCGCAGATATAGGAATGTGTTCTCTAATCTTTACCACATCACCACGCTTACACTGATTGTTCTCATCGTGCACAGAATAGACCCTACGATGCTTCACTATCTTCTTGTACACCTTATGGTGAACCATACGATAAACCGAAACCTTCACGGTCTTATCACGTTTAGCATCCGTAACAACGCCGACCAAGACCCCTTTAGACATCGTCCCCTCTTATCCTTCTCCAACTCAACACAGTAAGCAGTCTCGCTATCTCCTTCTTTATCATGCCGCGACGAGCACTATTCACGGATCCACCGCTTCTGCTCTCGAATACATGAGCAACCAAATCTCTGCGCAGAGACGCTAACTCCTCACGCAGCTCCTTGGAGGACTTACCCTCCATCCCACTAGAAGCACCCATCTCTATCTAAACCCATCTTCAACATAACTACACCTAATAGGCAGCTTGGACCCAGCCTTTCGCAGAGCTTCCCTAGCCAATTCAGAAGCAACACCACCTACCTCAAACAAAATCCTACCCGGCTGCACCCGGCATACCCACATCTCTGTACTACCCTTACCTTTCCCCATACGTACGTCGACGGGCTTCTTACTCACAGGAATATGGCAGAACACTCTAATCCACACCTTACCGACACGCCTCAAGCTTCTCGATATGCTACGCCTAGCAGACTCAATCTGCTTCGACGTTAACCTGCAAGGTTCCAACGCCTTGAGCCCATAGGAGCCGAAAGCCAACTCGCTACCCCCCTTGGTCTCGCCCTTTATGCGCCCCTTAAAGCTCTTAGAATATTTAGTCTTCCTCGGTACAAACAACATAACGATTTCTCACTCAACGCCGGATCTTGCAGTGTCACCCACGTAAACCCAGACTTTAACACCAACGACCCCGTAGACGGTCTTAGCCTCAACGCAGCTGTAGTCTATATCGGCCCTGAAAGTGTGCAACGGCACACTGCCTTCTCGATACCACTCCGTTCTAGCGATTTCTGCTCCACCCAGCCTGCCAGAACAACTCACCTTAACTCCCTTCGCGCCTAACTTCAAGCAGTTCTGAACGCCTCTTTTCATCGCTCTCCTGAACGATACTCTTTTCTCCAGCTGCTGCACTATGTTTTCCGCTATAAGAGCAGCTTTCAAATCCGGCTTCTTCACCTCTACTATGTGGAGCTCAACATCGTGATTCACCATCTGAGCAATCTTCTGCTTGACCCTGTCTATATCGGTACCCTTCTTCCCGATAATGACCCCAGGACGAGCGGAGTGTATGTCTATTATCACAGAGTCAACCTTCCTGGCAATGACAACCCTGCTGACCGCTGCATGATGAAAGGTCTTTTTGACAAAGCTACGCAACAAGAGATCCTCGTGCAACTTAGATGCATAGCTCGCACCAGCGTACCACAAAGAATCCCACGTGCCCACTATCTTCAGCCTTAATCCGATGGGATTGGACTTTTGCCCCATAAACTACCTTTCCAATAATTTCACAACAACACTGCCGTAACGCTTCCTGATCCTGCACGCTTTACCACGCGCCCTAGGCTGCACTCTGCGCAAGGTAAACGACTTACCGACCAGTACCTCCTTTACGTACAAACTATCTAGATCAACGCCATAATTGGCCTGAGCATTCGCCAAAGCAGACTTGAGCACCTTGCCCACAAGGAATGCGGCTTTTTTATTACAGAACTTCAAGCACGCAACCGCCACAGAAGCGTCTTTTCCCCTAATCAAATCCGCAACCAAATTCAACTTAGAAGGCGTGGACCTGAGCCCCAACCCTTTAGCACTAACAACAACAGCCATATCAACCCTTCCTGGACACTTTTTTGTCACCAGCGTGCCCCAAAAACCTCCTCGTTGGGGAGAATTCGCCGAATTTACGCCCTACTATATTATCCGTCACCTTAACAGGCACATAGGTCTTCCCGTTATGAACCCCGAAAGTGAGTCCTATAAACTTATGCAAGATAACCGAGGACCTGGAATGGATATTAATGATCGCATTCCTGTTAGAAGCAATCGCCCTATTAGCCAAACGGAGCACATGCGGCGCACAGAAAGGAGGCTTTTTAACCGATCTTGACATGCAACTACCTCCTCCTCACAGACAGAACCCTGATATATTTGTCACTCTGCTTCCCGCGCTTCCTAGTCCTTTTACCTTTCGTAGGCACACCCCAAGGAGTCACAGAATTCCTACCACCCGAAGTTTTACCTTCTCCACCACCATGCGGGTGATCCACAGGATTCATGGCAACACCACGGACTGTCGGCCTGAAGCCAAGCCACCTATTCCTACCAGCCTTACCGAGCTTTATGTTCTGATTACCTAGATTGGAGACAACACCTACAGTGGCCTTACAAGAAGCCAAAATCTTCCGCATCTCCCCCGACCCCAGTCTCAGGAGCACATACGCACCATCCCTACCCATAACCTGAGCATAGCTACCAGCGGCACGGGCTATGATCCCGCCTCCACCCGGCCTGAGCTCAATATTATGCACGAAAGTTCCAGAAGGAATGGAGCTCAGCTGCATGCAATTCCCAGGCAGCACATCGGAACCGGAACCAGACGTCACTACAGAGGACACCTTAAGGCCATCGGGAGCCAAAATATAGGACAACTCCCCATCTTCATAGCGCACCAACGCCAGAAAGGCAGTGCGATTCGGGTCGTACTCCAAACGCTGCACAACAGCAGGCACGCCATCCTTGTTTCTCTTGAAGTCCACAATCCTGTACAACCGCTTGTGTCCACCTCCACGGTGACGCACTGTGATCACACCATGAGAATTCCTACCACCACTAGAGGTCTTCCCAGACACCAAAGACTTCTCGGGCTTCCCCTTCCACAAATCACACCTATTGACTAACACAGTCCCTCTAAGAGAGGAGGTGATCGGATTTAGAACCTTAAGACTCATCGCGCCCCCACAACTTTAAACTCCCCACCAGCGGGCAGCGAAAAATACACCTTCTTCCGGTTTTTCCTTCTCCCCGGAATTCCCTTACAACGCTTATTCTTGCCTTTTACCTTGAGCGAACAGATGTTCGAAGGTTCCCCCCCGCACAGCAACTTTATCGCACGCTTAATCTGGGGCTTAGAAGCGTCGATAGCGACATAGGCAGCGTACCT
This sequence comes from Anaplasma sp., assembly GCA_052043585.1. GTDB lineage: Bacteria > Pseudomonadota > Alphaproteobacteria > Rickettsiales > Anaplasmataceae > Anaplasma. Next base: position 10,645 of record JBQEQV010000085.1, read on the forward strand.
ATTGTGCTTCTCCCCCAACTGGACCGACTTCTCCGTGACCACAGGAGAAACTATTACAGACAAACTATCCATCACCCTAACCTGCTCTCCAAACTCCGCACGGCATCAACAGTCAACATCACACAATCGTGCTTCAGTATATCAAGAACATTCACTCCAATACACTTCAGCAAATCTACATTAGGCAAATTTCTGCAAGCACCGGCAATCTCCTTGCCATATTCTTCTGCAATAACAAGATAGGAGCTGTGCGCCCCAAAGTTGCTAAAAGCCACACGAGCGTCCGCGGTCTTCGCTAAATCAACACTCAAGTTATCCAATACCACAAGCTTGCTTCCAGAAGCCTTCATAGAAAGCGCAACCTTCAACCCAAGCCTACGCACCTTCTTATTCAGAGAGTACCCGTGACTTCTGACCACAGGACCGAAAATCACTGCACCACCGCGGAATTGCGGACTCCTGAGACTACCTTGCCTGGCTCTACCTGTATGCTTTTGCCTGTAAGGCTTAGCTGTAGTACCAGATACATCGGAAATACACTTGGTCTTATGGGTACCGGCACGCCTTTTCGCGAGCTGCCAATTCACAACCTCTTTGAGCACATCCCGCCTAGGCTGCACGCCAAACACGGAGGCGCTGAGAGCAATCTGACCCACAACTTCATTCTTTATGTTAACTATATCCACTTCCATCAATGCTTCCTCAATCCTCAGCTAACACTCGCCAGAGAATCGGCGTCGCCTTTGGGCACAGACTTTTTCACCGCATCTCTTACAAACACATACGACCCACAAGGACCAGGAACAGCACCCTTCACCACAAGTAACGACTCCTCCGAATCCACAAGAATTACTCTCAGATTCTGCACAACGGACCTACTATCACCCATGTGCCCAGCCATCTTCTTTCCCTTGAACACCCTACCCGGGTCCTGGCACTGACCAGTGGAACCCGCAGATCTATGGGATATGGAAACACCGTGCGATGCCCTCAATCCACCAAAATTGTGCCTCTTCATAACACCGGCAAACCCTCTACCTATAGAGCGACCGGCAACATCCACAAACTGGCCTTTGTAAAAGTGGTTCACCGAAATCTTACTACCAAGCTCAATGCCATCAATCTCGCTTACCCGAGACTCAAACAGGCGGCAATCCTCCTCCATCCCCACTTTCCGCAAAGCACATACCTGGGGCTTGTTCAAACGCCCATCACGGTGCACGCCCAAAACTACAGCGTTATACCCATGAACATCGACACTCTTCACCCCGACCACGAAGGTATCCTCCAATAGCAAAAGGGTCACAGGAATCCTGGCACCAGCTTCACCGAACATCGCGGTGATGCCCACCTTCTTCATCAACAAACCCACTCTTTCAGCAGACGCCACAACTAACCCCCTACAACCTTAACTCTTACATCAACACCGGCCGGCAGTTGTAAACTCATGAGAGCTTGTATTATAGTAGGATTGGCCTCAGGCAGGCTAATCAGCCGCTTATGAGTCCTAATCTCAAACTGCTCTCTGGACTTCTTATCCACGTGAGTCGAGCGATTGACTATAAATCTGGAAATCCTGCGAGGAAAAAACACTGGCCCATTAACCTTAGCGCCACTCCTTCTCGCAATCAGGATGATGCTGCGAGCAGACCTATCGAGCAAACAGTGATCAAAGGCCTTGAGCTCAATGTATATTTTCTGTGTTACCATAAACCCACTACTCCAAAATCTCAGTTATGATACCAGAACCAACAGTCTTACCACCTTCTCTCACAGCAAACCTCA
>JBQEQV010000086.1:0-2916 GCA_052043585.1 Anaplasma sp.
GTACAAGCTTTGTGCACACACTTTGCAACGCGGTGTTCTCCTCCGACGTCTGCATTTTTGACATCAAGCCACTGATCTCTGGACTCCGAAACAAGCTACCAGCCTCTTGGCCATCAACAGAATCCTTGAGGGTCTTGTCGTTTAGTCCGCTGGCATCGAACTCATAGCCTTCCCATTTTTTGAGCAATGCGTCGCCATTCAGGACCCCTTTGTGCCCCAAGACCAAGTCTTCCACACACACCGAATCCTTGACGGATTTTTTGGTGGTTGCATTGACTACAATCTTGAAAGCTCTCTCGGATTTACCGGACCGTTTCGACATATCACAGAACAGAAAAGGAGGTTTAAACTACTTACAAAAAAAGATACCCCCCCCCGGGAGTAGCGATCCTTTGTAGGATCTGAAGGCCTCTAGAGGCCAGACGGTGCCCTTATTGTACCATAAGTTGCTTGACATTGCAATTTTAAGTGGTATCGGCCGCCACCAACGCAGCGGGCGGTTGTTGTACTGTTTCCGCACTTTAAACGCACATGTCTTTGGCAGTTCACCAACCGGCTATTTTTCACAACAACGTGTCCCTGAAGCAGAATAGCCATCTTTTTGCTAAATTCCCGCACTATTCGCAATTTGGTGCGCATATGACTACTGGCCCTAGATCCACTTTATACGCGAAACCATGCAGCAGTCCAAATAGCCTCAGAAATTGACCAAAGACCTGGCAACTTCTTCAACGAATTTCAGTGCATTCACGACAACTGCTGCGCTCCCAGCACCTTTAGCACTTGAACATGCTCTGGCGGCAGCTCTTTGATAAACCTCGATATCTTCATCGGTTGCCTCCAATTGTTTATCTCTCGCACTGCAGCACAGGATATAAACAACCTCTCTCTAGCCCTCGTAATTCCCACATAAGCCAAGCGTCTTTCCTCCTCCAGCGCGTTGCCAGTTGCATCGTTTATAGACTTCTCATGCGGAAAGACCCCCTCTTCCCATCCTGGCAGGAAAACTAGCGGAAATTCCAATCCCTTGGCCGCATGCAGGGTCATCAGAGATACATAATTACTGTCAGTATCTGAGAGATCTGACTCCGCAACCAAGCTTATGTGCTCCAGAAATTTTGTAGCGTTCTCAAATCCCAGTAGAGCATTGAATAGTTCTTCCACGTTCTCAAGCCTGGATAGCCCGGTCTCTCCTTCACTTTTCAGCATATCTATGTAACCAGAATCCTCCGCTATGAGCATCATCGTATTTACAAGTGGCTCCGTTTCCAAGGACGCGCGCCAATTCTCAAATTTATTCAATAGCCTTCGAAGAGCATCGGACGTCCTTTCAGACAACAGACCGAACGTAATCATAGCTTCACCGGCCTCATAGAGCGACAAATCCTTAAATTTGGCATGGGCTCGCATCTTCTCAATGGTAGAGGCCCCTAGCTGTCTTTTTGGCTTATTAATAATCCGTTCCAGCGCCAGGTCGTCCTTGCTATTGACTACCACTCTGAGGTACGCAACGAGGTCTTTAATCTCCTGCCTATCATAAAACTTAGTGCTACCTATAATCCTATAGGGTACACCACACCTAACAAAGTATTCCTCAAAAACTCTGGTCTGAAAACCGGCCCTAACCAACACTGCCGTCTCGTCGAACCTGTATTCACGGGAGCTTTGTATATATTCGCTTATGTGCTGCGCCTCTAGCCTCCCATCCCAAAACTTCATTAATCCGACCTTTTGCCCTTCCTGATTTGTGGTCCAGAGCTTTTTCCCCAATCTAGATTTGTTATTGTTAATTACAGCCGATGCAGCAGACAATATATTGGCAGTAGACCTATAATTACATTCGAGCTTGATGATTTTCGCTTGAGGAAAGTCGTCGGAAAATCGCAATATATTCCCCACTTCAGCCCCACGCCAGCTATAGATGGACTGGTCATCATCACCCACACAACAGAGGTTTTTGTGCTTCTGCACCAGCAACCTCAACCACAAATACTGAATTGCATTTATATCCTGATATTCATCGACCATTACGTACTTGAATTTCTCTTGATAGTGTGAGAGAACCTCGCTGTGTGCGCTGAATATCGCAACGCTATGTAAGAGAAGATCTCCAAAATCCGTGCAATTCAGGGACCTTAATCTATCCTGATATCTGCGGTACACCTCAAGCCCAAAGCCGTTAGAGTGTTGTCGCAACTCACCTTCGGTAACATCGGCAGGTAGTAAGCCTTTTTCCTTCCACCGCTGTATAGAGTTCATAACCTTCTTACAGCCATCTACCGAATGACCGGGCTGAATATCATTCGCAATAGTTTTGATGAGTTGCAATTGGTCATCCGTACCAATTATCGTAAAATCCCCCTTGAGCCCGATAAGCTCCGCGTTACTCCGCAACATCCGCGCAGCAATCGCATGAAACGTACCTAACCATATCCCCTTAATATCAACAAAAGCACCCACGCGATGCAACATTTCCTTGGCCGCCTTATTGGTAAAAGTTACCGCTAGAATCTGATGGGGGAGCGCATAGCCCTGTTGCACCAGGTACCCCATTCTAGAGGTTATGGTCTTGGTTTTTCCAGTACCCGCACCCGCCAAGATTAAAATCGGCCCATCAACGCTGCAAACCGCTTCTTTTTGCTCATTATTCAAAGGCAGAAGAATGTCCTCCACGGAACCCCAAGCCGGCGTCTGCTGTTCAGTAGGCTTTTGCTGTTCACCCACCGAAAAGTCATGATATTCCATACTCGAAAGCTCCAAGAACAGATCTAATCCAGGGGCCAATGGTACCTGAAGGAAACACACAATCAACAATAATAATCTCGTTATTATAAGGTGTCGGCATTACTTAAGGAGTTGGGACAATTCCTCGTGTCCAAAAACCCTAAGCTTGCTGAACAAGGTGTCACTCAGATC
>JBQEQV010000087.1:0-16422 GCA_052043585.1 Anaplasma sp.
ACGCAGATGCTGGTGGCGCTTCATCCTTTACACAAGATGGCCAAGATCAAGAGGATTGTTGCTTCGACATACCAATCGGTCTCTGGTGCAGGCAAGGAGGCGATGTCGGAGCTTTACTCTCAGACGAAGTCTATGTTCATGGATAAGAAGGTAAAATCGAGTGAGTTCCCGAAGCAGATATCTTTCAATTGTATTCCACAGGTTGGAGAGCTAATGAGCTGTGGGTCTACGGATGAAGAGTTGAAGATGTCGGCTGAGACTAAAAAAATCATGGATGACAACATAGAGGTCGTTGCGACCTGTGTTCGGGTTCCTGTGTTCGTGTGTCATTCGCAGGCACTGCATGTGGAATTCCATGACAGCATCTCTAGGGAAGAGGCATGCGACGTGCTAAGAGAGGCTCCTGGGGTTTTTGTGATTGATCATCACAGCGACATGATGTACGCCACTCCTGTGGACTGCGTTGACGATGATGGGGTTTATGTTTCAAGAATTCGGGAGGACAAGACTGTTCCCCATGGGTTGAGCATGTGGGTGGTGTCGGATAATCTCAGAAAGGGGGCAGCCCTGAATTTGGTGCAGATTACAAAACTTCTAATCGACGAGTATCTTTAGTTAGCCTGTGGTCGTGACCGTTGCATGCGGTGTGGTAGATATTGCACTTGTGCATGGCTGAAGGGTGTGACTAAGTGGTCTGTAAGTTACGAGAATGTAAACGGTGGTGGAGGTGCTTAAGGGGCGCTACTCGCCTTATTTTGGTTGATATAACTCCAGTTATGTGCTAGCATGTTGGGCTTTTGTGGTGGAAGGAGAAGGTTGTAGTTTATGAACGATTACAGTGCCCAATTTCAAAGCGCCTACTATTGTACGGGGCTGAGGAACTACCTGGTAAAGGTATACAACTACATGGCTGCAGCCTTGGGAATCACGGGTGCTGTCGCTCTGATTACCTCCTTGTCTCCTGGGTTGATGAGCGCCCTGTACGGGACTCCCTTGCACTGGGTTGTCTCACTGGCGCCGATCATCATGGTATTCTTCATGTCTGCTAGGCTGCATCGTATGAGTGTGCAGACGGTCATGTGCGTGTTTTTTGGATTTGCCGCCATGATGGGGCTTTCCTTGTCGTATATATTCATGGTGTACACCGCCCACAGCATAGCAAGAGTGTTCTTCATATCCTCCGCTATGTTTGGGGTTATGGCTCTGTACGGTAATGTCACGAAAAGGGATCTGTCCAGGTTTGGGACCTTCCTGTTCATGGGGGTAGTTGGTCTTCTTCTTGCTTCGGTTGTGAATTTATTCATGCAGAGTGGAGCGCTGCACTTTGCTGTATCCCTGACTGCTGTGGTGGTGTTTACTGCTATGACCGCTTTTGATGCGCAGAGAATAAAGGACATGTACTACCGCTTTAGCGATGGTTCCGAGGCGACTTCCAACAAGATGGCTGTCATGGGGGCGACTAGCCTGTACTTTAACTACATCAACATTTTCCTGAGCCTCTTGCACCTGATGGGTGACCGCAGATAGCGGGATCCTCGGCGTTTACGCGTGGAGTGGAAATGGGAGCAGCGTTACCGTGGCCTGGGCTTGAGTGCGCTGGGTGGGGTGGCTCGCACCTTCTCTCGAGCGCTGGGTGGGGACATGGTAGTCTCCGTAAGTGGCGATCTAGGTGCTGGGAAGACCACGTTCTGTAGGGAGGTGGTTCTTGCTCTCTCTGGTGCCGAATTTCTCGGCAGTCCGACCTTTAGCATCATTCACGAGTACCAGTGCTCGGGGTTTCTCCTGTATCACGTTGACCTGTATCGAGTCTCTTCTGTTGGGGAGGCGCTGGAGGTCGGTATATTTGATATCTTGATGGGGAATTTGGTGCTGATAGAGTGGCCAGAGGTGCTTGCGGATACAATAAAGTTTGATGTAAAACTCGGAATCACTCACGCTGTTGACGGCAGCAATACGCGGGATCTAACCATCGTCTGGGAGAAACAGCAACCACAGGCTCGAAAGATGTGAGCCACGCCGTTACGGTGAAGTGATAGGCATTATTGGCGTGCGCAGGGTTAGTACTCTAGACACAAAAAGGCGCAAACTGGGGAACTCAAAATTGCTCTGCTGATGAGTGCAGCAAGCGAAATTCTACAACGGGAGCAGTGTCTATGAGGCTAGGACGACGCTAGGCGATCAGATGCGGGTGTAATTGGCGCAATGAAACAAGGCAGGTAGCCTACATGCGTAAGAGCTCGGCCAGCGCAGTGATGGATACTCATCATCAGATGTAAGGTGGGCACGAGCAAGACAACATGAGCCGGACAACGACTAAGGGAATTTGCAAGGTGAGGCCTTTTGTACACCAGGAGGAAGAGAGTGGAGGGACGTGTGCTTGCAGTCAAAAGTCCCTGGAAGACGATGTAGGAGCAACACTGCAGCAGAGTGTAAACCCCCAAGTGGGGCCCCTGATAACCGGAACCTTGACGCTTTTCACATGGCGGAAAAAGCTCTACTGCAGGGAAGAAGAACCTCCGCCTCCACCCTTGCTGCCAAAAACCATGCTCATCACATTGCCGTCCATCCTGGGAGACGACTCGGGTTTAGCGACCCCCTCAGTGTCAGTCACCAGACGGTCTAAGATGCCTAGCCCCACTTCCTTGTACTGGAGCTCGCGTCCCACAAACCGTATCGACACCTTCACCTTATTCCCCTTCTCTATGAACCCTTTCAGGTTATTGAGCTTGATGTTGTAATCATTATCTTCAATGTTGAGCCTGAACTTTAGCTCCTTGAGGGAAGTGGACTTCTGCTTTCTGGGCCCCACTCCGGATTTCTTCCTGGTGTACTTCTGCTTGCTGTAGTTGAATATCTTGCATACCGGGAACTCGCCTTCGCTCACCACTTCAACCAGGTCTAAGTCTGCTTCCTTAGCTTTGGCTATGGCTTCCTCTATGTCCACCACGCCAACCATGGAACCACGCTCATCCACGAGCCTGACCTTTTTGGCAGTTATCAACTCGTTAATTCTTGGTCCTTTCCTCTCCACCTTTAACCCACAAACCACAACAAAGGGACTAGCGCATGCTAACACAAGTCAACAACGTTTTCAACGCTTTACCGGCGGCCATTCGGCAAGTCTCTCTTGATCCGTAGTGCCTCACCGACACAAACCCGTCACCAGCCTCACGCTCCCCCACGACCCATACTACGGGCACTTTGTTAAAAATGGATTGACGTATTTTGTGGCCTATATCCTCTCCCACCGAGTTCAGCACTACTCGTATGCCTTGCTCTGATACCATGTCTACCAGGCTTTGAGCATATTCATGCACTGCCTGGTTGATCGTTAGTATTTCTAGCTGCACGGGTGCGAGCCATGCTGGAACGTTTCCTGCGTAGTGCTCTATGAGAATGCCTATAAACCTCTCAATCGTTCCCAATACGGCTCTGTGGATCATGACTGGATTGTATTTCTTGCCATCTTCTCCAACATAGAAAGCCCCTAACCTGCCTGGTAGCACAAAGTCCAACTGTGCAGTGCCGCATTGCCACTCCCTGTTTAACGCGTCCCTGAGCACAAATTCCAGCTTCGGACCATAAAAAGCGCCTTCTCCCTTATTAACTGTGTACTCCACACCCGCTCTGTTCAGGGATTCAATAAGCGCCTGCTCAGACGCGTCCCATATCTCATCTGACCCGATCCTGTTGTCCGGGCGGTCAGAGAACTTCACAATCACATCATTGAAGCCGAAATCTCTGTATACATCTGTCAGTAGCTTGTGAAATGCTAGCACCTCACCCATGACTTGCTCGTGTGTACAGAATATGTGTCCGTCGTCTTGGGTGAACCCACGAACCCGCATGAGCCCGTAAAGCGACCCAGAGGGCTCGTTTCTGTGACACGTACCAAACTCCGACATGCGTATAGGAAGCTCCTTGTAGCTCCTGATTCTTGATTTGAAAATCTGCACATGGCAGGGACAACTCATCGGCTTTATTGCCGCTTCCCTTTTTTCATCCTCGACGACAAACATGTTTTCTTTGAACTTTTCCCAGTGTCCGGACTTCTCCCACAATTTTTTGTCGAGTAATATCGGGGTTTTGACTTCCTGGTACCCGTGTTCTCGCAGTTTTTTTCTGATATACCCTTCAATGGTCAAGTATAAAGTCCATCCCTTGCTGTGCCAAAACACCTGGCCTGGCGCCTCGTTCTGTATATGGAACCACTCCAAATTCTTGGCGATTTTCCTGTGGTCTCTCCTCTCTGCTTCCTGAATGGCCTCTAGGTGCTTTGCAAGCGTGTCCTGACTGGGCCATGCGGTGCCGTAAACACGCTGCAACATTTTGTTTTTTGAGTCTCCACGCCAGTAGGCTCCGGAAATTTTTGTAAGCTTCCAGGCCTTTATATACCGTGCTGAGGGGGCATGAGGCCCTCGGCACAAGTCTATAAACTCTCCGTGCCTATAGACCGTTATCTCGCTATCCTCCGGAAGATCCGATATGATCTCCAGTTTGTAAATTTCTCCCTGATCGGAAAAAAACTCAACAGCACGCTCCTTTGTCCACACCTCACGAACGAACGACTCATCCTTATTGATGATACTTGCCATTTGCTCTTCTATAGCCGTGAAATCCTTCTCCGAAAGAGTGTGTGCAAGGTCAAGATCGTAGTAAAATCCGTTCTCAATAGTGGGTCCTATGGCTAACTTAGTGTCGGGGAATAACTCCCTAATGGCTCTTGCCATGACATGGGCTGCATCGTGCCGTATAATCTCCAACCCCGCCGGGCTTTCCATTGTGACGGGATCTACCGTGCTATCGTGACTAATAGGGCGGGACAGGTCCTGTATAGCCCCGTCGACGGACAACGCAACCACAGATTCCGCAATGTCCGCGAACATGGTGGTCACTACCTCAAAACCCGTGATGTGTGCGTGAAATTGCACAGACGTCTTCTCCGGAAAAGAGGCAGTAATGTTTATCATAGACAAGGGTCTCCAATGGAGCACTTCTAGCTATATAATAATTCTATTCACGTTCTGTAGCGAGCCTTTATATGGTTACTCTTTCCACGCTGATCAAAAAAGCAACGGCCTGTATTCGGTACCTGCGCGAGCAGAACATGAAGATCGCGTGCGCAGAATCCTGCACAGGAGGATTACTCTCGTTTGCCCTTTCTGGTGTTCCGGGAGCGTCCGAAGTTTTGTTTTGTTCGATGGTTACATATGCTACTTCCTCCAAAACCATGCTGCTTGGTATTCCCAAGCAGGAAATTGAGAAGTACGGGGTTGTCAGCGGAGAAATTGCCCGAATGATGGCTGAAGGTGCGCTTGAAACGCTAACAAATTACATAGACCTTGCAGTTTCAATCACAGGTACGGCCGGATCCATCACAGACGCTGAAAGCTATGCACATTCCGAAAACGATGACGGCACAGTAGGAACTGTGTACATAGGGCTAGCAAAAGCCGGGGCAAAAACTCTCGTCCTGCCACATCACTTCGGCAACTTACCACGACACAGGATTCAGGAAATGGCGGCAGAAAGGGCACTAGACCTAATTTACACCACTGCAATCCAACATTCAGCCAAGGGCGAAGGGCCTCAGGCAGCTCCCTGACGCGCTGCTACTGCCTTCTTTTTGCGAGATTCTTTTGCTTCCTTAATTCTCGCTGCCTTACCGAACAATTGCAGCATGTAGTACAGCTTAGCTCTGCGCACCTTACCGTACCTCACGACCTCCATGGACTTCAGGTTCGGAGAATGCAGGAAGACTTGGAGCTGTACGCTCTCATTGTGACTGATCTTACGTAGAGTGAAGGACGAATGCAAACCCCTGTTGCGCTTTTTGATGCAAACTCCCTCGAAGGTTTGCACTCTCCAGCTAACGCCATCAAAAACATTTACCCCAACTCTCAACGTATCTCCGGGCAAGAAGTGAGGCTTCTCTATGCCGCCCATAGCCTCTATTTGTTTCTTATTGAACCTTTCCAGCAAATTACTCATCTTAATCCTCTTTATGTCCGCCACGCGGCCTCAGCAAGTCGGGACGCCTACTTTCGGTGGTCTCCCGCGATGCCTTGCGCCTCCAACTCTCAGTCTCTTTGTGATTTCCCCCTAACAACACTTCAGGTACCGAAAGCCCCCTCCACTGGGCAGGTCTAGTATACTGCGGATACTCTAACCCGTCGTCGAAACTCTCACTCTTCAGGCTCTCCGCGTTCCCTATAACCTCAGGCACCATCCTGACGCACGAATCGATGATCACCATAGCAGCCAACTCCCCGCCGGAAATCACATAGTCACCTATGCTGACCTCCTGGAACCCATAGAAGTCGACAACTCTCTCGTCGATACCTTCGAACCGCCCGCAGAGTAAGGTTATATTGCCAAAACGGGTGGCTTGTCTAGACATATCTTGGTTGAATTGTACACCTTTCGGGGAAGTGTATATAAGCTTAGTGTCCGGGTGGGCCTCTAGAACGCTGTCCACGCATCTACCGAGGACATCAGCCCGCATTAGCATTCCCGGCCCGCCGCCGTATGGGCGATCATCAACTGTTGAATGCTTGTCTAGGGCGAAGGATCTGATGTCGATCACGTTCAAGGACCACAAGCCCTTCCTCAGCGCATTGCCGATCGTTGAATACGCCAAAGGTCCAGGGAACATTGTGGGGAATATGGTGAGTACATTGAAGATCATCCATTGGCACCAATCACTTCAGGAGGCACCACTGCCACCGTGCCTGCTCCAACATCAACTACCGGGAAAACCGACTCCACGAAGGGCAGCATCACTACCTTACCTGAGCTAGTCGCCAACTCCACGATATTGCATGTCCCAAAGTTGAAAATGCCAGTAATTGTCCCATACACCGCACCATCCTCGAGTTTCGCCACAGCCCCTATGAGCTCACTTTCGTAGAATTCGTCCTCTGCAGGTTCTGGCAAGCTCGACTTTGCAATATAAAGGTGCTTGTTTCTCAACAGCTCTGACGCCTCTCTGGAGTCAACGCCTCCAAATTTCACAATAGCAACGTCAGTAGTGCCCAACACAGACACCGCGACCACGTCGAAATGAGTCTCCCCGTCGGTTAGAGGTCCGTACGCCGACAAGAGCGAGTGATCCTCAACGAACATCTTAACTTTTACGTGCCCTCTAACACCATGGGGTGCGCGCACAAGCCCCACAAGCACCATATCAATACTCAGAAAACTTCCTATAGCCCCTTGCACAGCATCGGATTCTACACTCTAAATCCGTACGCATCAATCGTAAACGCAAAAGAGCAGGAGAGATCAAAGCTCATGCATCATCGCTAGAAATTTCTCGGATTCTTCCTCGCTGCGGAAACTTATGGTTACTTTCTTGCCGCTTCTCTTCACATTCACTGCGGTATCTAACCTTCCTGGCAGGAAATTTTCAATATGTGTCACTGCATGCACCCGGCCTCCTGTGTTGCGTAAGCTCCTAACCATCTCTTCGGTCTCCCGGACGCTCATGCTGGAAGATAGAATTTTGTCCGCAAGCTCTTCAGGATTTTCCACATTCAACAAACACCTGGCATGGCCGAAGGATATTGACCTGCTGCTGATCATCCGTTTCACGGAATCCGGCAAGGACAGGATTCGCAAAATGTTGGTCACGTGGCTCCTACTCCTTCCGAGTGCAGCCGCTAAACTTTCATGTGTATGATTGCACTCTTCTATCAACTTCCTATATGACTCGGCCTCCTCCAATATCGTCAGGTCTTCCCGCTGTATGTTTTCTATGATGGAGATCTCTAGGCATTCCCTATCGCTCACATTTTTGACAATCACAGGAATTTCCGTAAGCCTAGCAGCGATACTGGCCCTCCACCGTCTTTCCCCGGCAATAATTTCGTACCTGCTGCCCACAGAATCCTTTCTAACGATAATAGGCTGTAGGACCCCGTTTTTCGCTATAGAACGTGCTAACTCCTGTATCGACTCCTGATCGAAGCTTTGTCTAGGTTGGAACTTACCAGGGTGCAGCAAGTTGACCTTAACGCTCATAGGAGACTCCGTACTCGCACTCAAGAGCGTCAAATGCTCGTTGTCCTCCTCGCCCATAAGCTCCAGAATTCCCTTACCCAAGGACCTTTTCATTGTTTATGCTCCGTAACCAACGCACTCTCCACTGCAGATTGCTCACGATTTTTGCTCTGCTGTGCCAGAATTTCCTTTGCTAGATATATGTAGGACTGAGAGCCCGGACACTTGTAATCATAGATTATTGCCGGCCTACCATGGGACGGGGCCTCAGAGAGTCTCACATTCCTGGGAATGACGGTTTTGTATATGTTTTCCTTCAAGTTCGAGCGTAGATTTTCCTCCACCTGCTCACTCAAGTTGTTTCTTCGGTCGTACATCGTAAGCAAGATTCCCTCTATCGATAGCGAAGGGTTAAGGCGCTTCTTTACGAGGTGCACAGTATTCATTAAGTGCTTCAGACCTTCTAATGCAAAGAACTCGCATTGCATCGGTATTATCACGGAATGTGCTGCAACCAATGCATTTATGGTCAGCAAGCCCAGCGAGGGCGGGCAATCCACGAAAATATACTCATGCTGATTCACGCACGACAGACACCTCTTGAGGACGGATTCCCGGGACTCCACTTGTGCTAACCCTAACTCCGCAGCCGCTAAGTCTATGGTCGAAGGTACGATTGACAAATTCGGTATACAGGTTTCCCTGATGGATCCCCATATAGGCACTCCATCGACCAGGACTCTGTATATGTCGGGTGACCGTGCAAACATGGGGACACCCAAACCGCTACTGCTATTTCCTTGGGGATCTAGATCTAACAGAAGAGTGGGCTTCCCTACAACAGCGAATGCGGTAGCCAAATTGATACTGGTGGTAGTCTTTCCCACGCCACCTTTCTGGTTTACAATCGCGAAGATCTTGGTCATTGATACACTCCCTGCTGCCCGAGATTATATGACACGCCCTGTGTTGTCACTTGATTTTTTTAAATAGCTTGCAGCTACGTTTCACGTGGAACGTAAGGATTGCTAATTCCAAGTTTTTCTAAGAGCTTTATTTCCATGCTTTGCATTTCTTCTTGCGCCGCATGCTCCTCATGATCGTATCCCAATATGTGAAGCATGCCATGTATGAGCATATGGGAGAAATGGGCAGTTACTTCTACTTCCATTTCTTGCGCCTCGAGCACTATCTGGTCTATTGATAGATAGATTTCTCCTAAACAGCAGTTAGGTGCTAAATCCTCGTAGTTGAAAGAGAGGACATTGGTGGTCTTATTGATCTTCCGATAGCGATAGTTCAACTCTTGGAGCAAGGTGTCTCCGGCAAGCACAATGAATACTTTTGGCCGATATTTTGCAATATCGAGTTCCAACAAGCATAGCCTGATGACGTTCTTTGCAGATATCTTAGGGCGGCTAACAAACTCGTACCAGCCCTTTGCGTGCACACTAACCTCTATCACGGGCTGCCGCTACACATTCCACCTTATCCTTTCGGGTCACCCGCGCGCCACTCCGTAATCTCCAGGAAGCGGCATCTGGTGACTTCACAACTTCTCTTTTTTTCTCAAAAACGCTGGCACATCAAATGCCTCACTTCCCCAATTAAAAGGAGGGGCACTCTGAGGTTGCTTTGCGCTCGGACAGACGTCGCTTAGCACATCTTCCTCAGGGAGGTTTGGTCTATAGTAGGTCACCGACTCGCCACCCTCTGCACCCAGCTCGCTCCTGCAATCGAAAGAACTGCGGTGGCGATGCTGCCTGCCACGAGCATTAGCAGACCCGTAGGCCGGTGCTGGGGGGCAATCTATACCAGTTGCAAGGACGGAAACTCTTATCTTGCCACCGCTCTCTTCATTGAAAGTGGAACCGAAAATGATGTTGGCGTTGTCATCAACTTCCTCTCTGATCCTGTTAGCGGCTGCATCTACCTCAAATAGCGTAAGGTCCAGCCCTCCGGTTATGTTGATCAAAATCCCCCGGGCGCCCTTCATGGATATATTATCGAGCAGAGGGTTGGAAATCGCTGCTTCGGCTGCGACAACCGCGCGATGCTCTCCCTCGGCCTCCCCGGTGCCCATCATAGCCTTCCCCATCTCGCTCATCACGACCTTTATGTCAGCGAAGTCGAGATTGATCAGGCCTGGCATCACCATGAGGTCCGTAATACCTCTGACCCCAGTATGCAGCACTGTGTCAGCAAGTCTAAACGCATCGGCGAAAGTTGTATTCTCGTTGGCGATCCTAAACAGATTCTGGTTCGGTATGATGATAAGGGTATCTACGTATTTTTGCAGTTCCTCCAGCCCAAGGTCCGCAGTTTTCATCCTGTGCGCACCTTCGAAATGGAAGGGCTTGGTGACTACCCCCACGGTTAAAATCTTGCTCTCCTTTGCGGCTTTCGCTATTACGGGAGCAGCTCCAGTCCCTGTACCACCGCCCATACCCGCGGTTATGAAGAGCATATTGCTATCCGCAATTTCCGCCATGATCTCATCTATGGATTCTTCTGCGGCTCCTCTTCCTACTTCTGGCAGGGAACCTGCACCCAATCCCTTTGTGAGTGTCATTCCCAACTGAATCTTTTTTTCCGAGAGAGAACAGTCAAGTGCCTGCGCATCTGTGTTGGCAACTACGAAGTTGACCCCTTGCAGAGACGACTGTATCATGTTATTCACGGCATTCCCACCGGCACCTCCCACGCCCAAGACTGTTATCCTGGGACGCACAGTGGATTGGTCGGGCAGATAGACGTTCAAAGACATTGACGCACGAAAAGTAAGGGTCAGCTGGCATACTACTACTTTCACAAGTTGATGTAAACACCCTAAGTTAGTCTATGGAATGAATCATGGGTCCATTTGCAATGATTTTGAAAGGTTTATGAGTCGGTTCTGATATCTGACTTCTATCGCATGCGAGCACTGTCGCGTGCAAGAGCCTCAATCCTGCATAACATAACCGGTGGTGTCCATGTAAGTGTAGAACATTAAATTTCTCAATTTTTGGCGAATAGAACGCGGAAAATGTGCCGTAATGCCTGTAATTGTGAAGCTCGGAAAGCTTATCTGTGGGTTGTATAGAATCCAGATCCAAAATAAAAGTGGCCTTGGCAACTATATACATTTTATGGTGCTGTATAATCTATCTTGGTTGCGGCATTGCACTACGAAGTGGCATAGTGGCCTCTATGCCCGTAAGGGGGTGGTGAATTTACGTAAAAGCGGCATGATTGCTATCAGACTATGATATCAAAGGTAGATCTGGGCGGTTCCAAATTCTGCCAGATAATCGTTTGGATGACGGGCCACGACCTCCGCGTTTATAATATTCTAATGTAATCGCGGCAAACGATACATATTCCGCGACTTTAGCCCATTTGGGGTCAACAGGCTTTGGTCTTGCTAATTTGCCTAGTGATATACGTGTGCTGTCGGAAAATCCCTGCTATAGGCTGCGCTCGCGCATTTCTACTTGCCAATGTAGTTGTTGGTTAAGGTTTTTTCCTTAAAAGGCTGCCCCTCAGCGTCGCGGCATGTGTCATGCCTTGAGTTTGGCATGTGTGCAGCGCTTTCTAATTTTTTTGATGGGGCACAGTTATGGAATCTATTAGGCGGGTAGCCATGTATGACAAGGCTACCAAAGTACGGATATTTATTGTAGCTTTTGGGGTCTTATGTTTTCCTCTGCAGGCTCTTTCTGACGATACTTTGCCGAAGCAACCGACACAATCGACACAAAGAAAACGCGTGTATTTCAGCGGAGCTTACAAAAATAGCTTTCCCGACTTTGGTGCTTTGGACGTGAAAGAGCGGGAGTTTTTCATGCCGAATGTGAGGACAATTACCAAAATGACCATGGAAGAGGGTGTCATTGCCAATATAGACAATCATGTATCTTTTGCAGATTACAGACGGCCCTTCTACAACGGCGATTATCTTGGATTTTCTGCGGGCATGGGCTACAGCATCGGTCCTGTGCGATTGGAGCTTGTAAGGGCTCATAGCGAGTTTCAAGTAAAGGGTAATATTGGAATGGCAAATAAGGAGAATGCATCCAACATCGCGCTGGTAAGGGATACGATCATACTATCAGGCAATTATGTGGTTGTGAAAAACAAGAAAATAGGTGTTTCTTCTACAACCTTAAGTGTGTGCTATGACATGGAGGGCATGGAACAGGCGGCTCCGTACGTGTGTTTAGGGGTCAGCGGCAACTTGTTAGATCTGCTAAACACCAGGAAGGTCTCCTACGGATACCAGGGTAAAATAGGTGTTGGCATCAAACTGACACCAGACACGGTGTTGTTTTTTGGGGGACATTACGACGGCATCCTTAATTATCACTTTGACCCCATAGCGCTTACCATTCCAAAGCGGTTTAATAAGATGCCCAAGCCTTCGGCTGCCGAGGCTGATGTAAGGCTTGCATATCTTGGTGGGGAGCTGGGTATCCGACACGCGTTCTAGAGGGATTCCCGCCTGGTACTGAGCTGAGCGGAGATCAACAACGGAACCACACAGTATCTCGATTACAAGATTCTCTGCTAATGCACTTGACGCGCGCATGATACGGAGGTAAATACTTGCTCATCAGGGTACTCGCTGTAATAGCGGGCTCGTTGTGCTGTGCTTTAAGTGTTGGGGATTCAGATGAGTTTCTTGAGGTGTCTTGCTGTCTCTTTCGTCGGTCTATCCTTGGTTTGTTCGTCATCCGTTGGTGCCAGTGTCTTGGATAGAGTGGTGGACAGCCTGCGTGGGTTGTATGTGGACGCCACCTACAAGCCTGCTTCCCCATTTTTCAGCGACCTGGAGGTAAGAGGGCCTTTTGGCACTACGGTCCGTGCTCTCCCCTTGAGTGAGGTGAAGTCTGGGACGCGTGTCCTTCACTGTGGGAACAGCGGGTCTGGCAGACCTGGGGGAAGCGACAGTCGTGCAAGTAACAACTGCGCTGGATGCGCGGCTAGCGGAGCTTCGACGTGTAGTAGTGGTGGCGGTGATGGAAGCCAGCAATGCGGATGCTTGTGTTTGGCAGGTGTTGGTGCAGTGCGGGGGTCGGATTTTGAATGTGGCTCCAGGGTACTGGCGGGTGCAGGCGACTATCGCCGCAATTTGTCTGGATTTGGCCTGACTCTTGGGTATCCCGTAGGCGACGTTAGGGTTGAGCTGGAGGTGTCTAAGCAGAAATTTGATGTCGAGCGTGGCTCCCATGAGCTGGCGCGCTACAAGAAAGAGGAAGGGGCTGATCACGGATACTCTGTGGTGCATATGAAACTCGCTGGCGACCCAGATAAGCCTCTTGCGCGGACTAGCAACAGTGCGGCAGCACGTCTTGAGGATGAAGCTGCGGTTGTGGTGAAGGATGGTGGAATTCGGCTCTGTTCCGTGATTGTGAACCTGTGTCGCGATTTCAAGCTTAGCGACAGTATGGGCGACAACATGTTGCCTTATGCTTGTGGGGGATTTGGGTTTGAGAAGCTAGGGATGTTTGGCACCAATACCCGGCGCATTACCTATCAGGCGAAGGCTGGTGTGACCTACAAGTTGCGGGACGGGATAGATGGCTTTGCGGGTGTGTTCTATCGCAAGCTGCATGGCAGTAAGGAGGTGATCCTACCGTGGAGCAATTTTGAGGTGATTAGTACCGTTCCTGCTGGTACGGGTGCTGCTAGGGGCAGTGACGGCGTCATGCCTGTAGATCTGCTGCTGGATCTGAATGTTGCGTATTTTGGGGCAGAGGTCGGCGTACGGTTCTCGCTGTAGTAGGTTGGGGCGCGCACCTGCTGCCTGGTTTCCCTGGCGGGCTCTCCGATTTGAGGTGAGACGCTGCCAGTCCTGGGGTTTGCCTTTTGGTTTCTTTGTGATATCCTGCGCGCTCTTCGGGGTGTTGTGAATTATGTCATCTTTTGCCGATCTGCGGGCGTTCTTGGACTTCCTGGAAAACAAGGGGGAGGCCGTCCGGGTGTGTGCAGAAGTGTCTTCAGTTTTGGAGATCACGGAAATCCACAGGAAACTTGTGGAGGCACGGGGGCCTGCGGTTCTTTTTGAGAATGTGGTTACTGAGCATGGAACCTGCAACATGCCGTTGCTGGCCAATCTTTTTGGCACTATAGAGCGGGTGTCGCTTGCACTGGGTGTGGAGCCAGCTGGTCTGAGGGAAATTGGGAAGCTACTGGCCTTCCTAAGGTCTCCGACTCCCCCAGAATCTTTTCGAGACCTGCTCAGCATGATGCCTGCTCTACGCAGCGCGGTTGCCGCGCGTACCAGGGTTGTGGATAAAGCTCCCTGTCAGGAAATAGTGATGACAGGCGATGATGTTGATTTGAGCAGATTACCTATACAAACTTGTTGGCCAGGAGAGCCTGCACCGCTTATTACTTGGCCCTTAGTTGTGACTCGTGGCCCTTCCGCTTCTCGCGAGGATAACCTTAATCTCGGAGTATATCGCATGCAGGTTTTGGATCGGAATTCCACTATCATGCGATGGCTCAGGCACAGAGGCGGGGCACAACAGTATTTTCGGTGGGTCAAGGAGGGAAAGGGAGATTTTCCCGCAGCCGTTGTTATCGGATCTGATCCCGCAACGCTCATTGCCGCGGTCACCCCAGTTCCTGACACCATGTCCGAATATCAGTTTGCGGGTATTTTGCGCAAGAAACCCACCGAGTTGGTGGAATGCATAACGGTACCCCTGAAGGTTCCTGCTAATGCGGAGATAGTGTTGGAAGGGCTGGTGAGCGCGGAAGAATTACTGGAAGAAGGGCCATATGCTGACCACACAGGGTACTATAACAGCGTGGAAAAATTTCCAAAATTCACCATTCAGGCCATGACCATGCGCTCTTCTCCCATATACATGAGCACATTCACCGGAAGGCCCCCTGATGAGTGTTCGGTGTTAGGGGAAGTGCTCACGGAATTGCTAATTCCGATGCTGATATCGCAGTATCCCGAGATTGTGGATTTCTGGCTCCCTCCGGAAGGGTGTTCTTACAGGGTGGCGGTAGTTTCCATAAAGAAGTCATACCCCGGACACGCGCGGAAAATCATAATGGGAATCCTGTCATATTTGAGGCAGTTTTTGTATGTTAAGTTTGTTATTGTGGTGGACGACGACATATGTGTGAGGGACTGGAAGGACATAGTGTGGGCGATGTCTACCAGGATGGATCCCGCGAGGGACACAATGTTTATTGATCGATCTCCGATTGACTACCTTGATTTTGCATCTCCAGAAGAAGGAATGGGCAGCAAAGTTGGGTTTGATGCCACAAACAAAATATACCCTGAGACCACCAGACTTTGGGGTCGCACAATAAAGATGAGCGAGGATATTGTACACAAGGTGATGTCTAGGTGGCAGGAGTACGGGCTTGGCGACATTGCACCAAAGACTCCATAGTTGCGGCTTTGCTGCAAATCTGCGGACAATTGTAGCGTCGTATGACTCACACCCTGGGTACGGGTGTCAGAGCTGCACCGTTTGTGCGGGGTTGTAAATTTGACGGAAAAACAGCCTTAAAGGCGCAATTTGCGTTCTTTTTGCGATGCTGTTCTTAGGAAATTCTTCATCTTTATATGCCAGGCTTACCCTGAGTGCCCGGCGGACGGGCATTTGAGGTGTGTTTGTGGGTGCAGAGGTATATGTATGGCCAGGGTAAAGTACTGCATGGTTATGGGGGCGGCGCTGTGTTTGTTCTCGACGGCTGTTCAGGGTTTCTCAGCCCCTCGCGTGCCGCGCTTTTATGCAAGCCTTGCCTATGGTCCAACTGTAGGTAATGTCAGTAAATTTAGACTTGACGACCACGGGGGGGAAGTCAAGTGGGTGGTGCCCTACGTAGGCCGCAACGGGGCGGAGCTCATATCCGAAAACTTTGACTGGTTTGAGATGCAGGACACCCCTGTCATGCAGTGGAAAAATTATGGTTTCACTGGCTTGAAAGCTGCTTTGGGGCATAACATACGGAGTGGTGTGCGGGTAGAGGTTGAGTTCGCACACGAGCAGTACAGCACTCTAGGGAGAAATCTGGACAGAAAGATCACGGCTGGTGGTAGCAAGTACTTCGCGCTGGTTGGAGGCACTGCGGCTGTGGTGCAAGATCCTATTGCGTTCGAAGGGGCGTTACGGGGCGACGGCTCGTTGTCAAAAATTGAAACGCTGGTTCAGCTCCGTAAATACTTGAGAGAGCACGTGGAGCGCGGAGAGCATGTACAGCAAGGCAATGAAGAATACGCTGTACGTCACGCATCCCGCGAGGTGGCCGCTACGGTGGCGGCAAAGCTAGGGGAACTCATTGAAGAAAAGGGACGAGCTGCCTCGTTGGCCAAAATGCCTCAGCTAAACCAGATGGTGCGATCGCGGCCACTACTGAGTTTGGGTGCGTACTTTGGGGGATTGAGCCTGTCCACTGTCAGCACAG
>JBQEQV010000088.1:0-6186 GCA_052043585.1 Anaplasma sp.
CTCTTCCTCCATTAGGGATTGCTATCACGGCTGGTTGTGCTGCTTTTGCCATCTCTAAGGCTATTAAAGCTGCTGCCAAGGCTCGGGCTCGGAAGAAGGCTGCAAAAGCCCAAGTTGATGCTGCTTATGGTGCACTTGAGACCATGGTCTCTCAAGAGCTTGCTAGTGCTAGGATTAAGTTTAAGGCTGCTGTGAATACTTCTATGGCTACTCACAGTCTTAAATCCGTTGAGGGTGCTTCTCTTTCTGATAAAGCTAAGCAAGCTGGTGAGGCTATGGGTGCTCTTGAGGGTGTGCTTGCTGCTAGGGTGCAGGGATTTGTTGATGATGCTTTGCAAGCCATGAATACCTATAGAATAAAGGCTATTGAGGCGGCTGATGCTTTGCTTTTGGTGTCTCTTGATTTTGAGACTGTTTCCTCTCAAGGTGGTTTTGTAGCTGGGGAAGTTCCTCCATTAGGGATTGCTATTGATGCTTCTCAGACTCGACGATCAGATAGCACAATTGATGCTAAGGTTTGTCTCTCTCAAGCAAGTGTTGCTAAGGCTAAGGCCGCTGCCGTTGAGGCTCTTGATGCCGCTGTTACTGCTGCTCGGAAGGTTGCTATTACCTGCACTGCTTTGGAAGTCTCTGACATTACAGATCCTTCTTTTTCTATGGATAAAGCCGTTGCTCTCTCTTCGGAGGCCTGTGATAGTGCTTCGGCTTTCCTTTCTGCTGTTGAGGAAGTAGAGGATTTGGTATATTCTAATGCCTCTCAAGATAAGCTTCTGTCCGCTGTTTCTGTGGCTGTTCAAGAAGCTAAAAAGGCTGCTAAGCTTGCTAAGGAGGCTTTCACAGTTTCCGTTACTTCCTCTGCTGTTGTTGCTGAAGCTGTTAGTCCTTCTCCTTGGCAGGCTGCGGCTACTGCTTTTCCTGGCCTTACTAAGGCTGCTGCTGCTACTCTCGGTGCTGTTCTTAATCTGCCTTCTGTTTTTGATCGCCTCTTTAAATGCTGCTTCGGTGAGGTGCCTAAAAACATCATTACTAAGCCTAAATTGTTTTTCTCTTGGTTATTTTTTGGTGGCTCTCGTGATTTAGATCTTACTTCTGAACTTTTGCGTGAATCTCCATGGGTTTTTGAGGATGCCAAGGCTGTTCTTGGCAAAGCACAAAAGTTTCCGGAACAGCTGCTGCGGTTGCTTCAGCAATTGCCGGCTTCGCTTAAGACTCCAGGGGCTTTACTTGGTACTTTACCGACATTGTTTAAGAAGATCTCTTATCTTCTTAAAGACCTTCCTCAATTTCGCCTTGGTGAGCTGCGGACCACTCTTAATTACACTGTCTCTGAGACTGTTTCCGGCGATGTTACTGTTGATAATTTGATGGTGGATATGAAGGATGCTAACGCTCCTCAAATGTCCTTTCGTGTTGATGCTAAGGCCGCTGTCGAGGTTACCGAGGTTCACTCTTCAGGTGTTCAGACTCATACGTGGCGCTCTCGCGAAAAGGATCATGCTCCCTTTTCGCTGCTCGACGGGGTTCCTGGCTTCTCCTATTCACAACAGTTGGAGTCTTTGCCAGTTTTCCTTCAGGGTGGGAAAAAGAAGTCTGCTTATGTTGATGCTTCTGCTGGTTCATTGAAATTGCGTGCTCTTCCTCCTAGAGAAGGTGCTCTAGGTGCTACTAAGGCTGCTCAGCTTTGGCAGTGGTCTCCTAATTCTATTCCGGAATCTACTTACTATGTTTCAGGTGGTTTGGCCGCAACTCCAGCTTCTCAGGCTGTCTTAGCTCTTCCTGGCGCTTCTGGTGCTGCTTCTAAAGAGTTTTTGGATTATGTTGTTCAGAATTTAGTGCGGCCTCTTCCTCAACGGCCTTATTTAGTCTCCATGGTTAAGCAGCTGTTGCCACCTACGGTGTCGATGTTCTTGCTGCCTCATTCTCCTTCGTTGCGGCTGACTGCCGAGGGTGCTGGTAAGGCTCTTGAATGGAGTGAGGAGCACCTTTTGCTTGTAGGAAAGGGAACTGCTGGTAAAGCTGCTGCTGTGCTTCGTTGCCGGTTACGCTATCAGTTGGTCTGTGAGGGTGCTTGGATGCGGCTATTGCCGTTATCTATTGATGTCAGTGTTCACCCTGACGAATATTCTTTTTCGTCTCCAATTGCCTCTTTTAAAGTTACTGAGGGCCTTGTCCCCTTTATTTTACCTACGCCTTTTAAGTGCTTGTATGATGATATTAGGGCTGATAAGGCAGCCTATGTGGAGGGTAAGGATGTCTTACCTGAGTTGTTGCACTGTTGCTTCTCTGGTGCTGCCGTTGGTATTGGTCCGACTAATCAGGTGAATAGTCTTGGTCGGTTTTTGCTTGGGCTTGATCAAGGTGTTGCTTTGGATATCTTTGCCTCCATTACTGTTCCTGTGTGGAGTGGTAATATGCTCCGGGTGGATAAGCATAGCTTTTTTAGAGACCGCTGTTCCGGCACACTTCATCACCTGGTGCTTTCTTACTATGTCTCTCCTAGGGAGGAAGATAATCGTGTAAGGCACATTGTTGTTGGTCTTCGGTCTACTGCTGAAGCTGCTCTGGTTGCCCAGCGGCCGTTGAAGTTGTTGCTGCACTCTGGTGCTTGGTGTTATGCCTTCGATTCGCCTCTGTCTGATGCTTCTTCCGAGGCTGGTGTCGATGCTTATCATGCGCTTACGGCTTCTGGGGGTAAGTCTATTTTTGGTCCTTTTAAAGTATTCTCCGTCCCTGATGTTGACTTGCATCCTTCTGCTTTCTCGACCCTAGTTGAGGATGGTCTTCGGTTTTCTACTACCGAATTATTTCCCAAGATGCCTTTTTTTGAGTTGGCCGAGCTTAACAATATCAAAGAGGCTGAGCTCTTGAGCAAGCTTGACGCTCTCTTTATGCAGTCTTGGGTTGTTCATGATGCTGCTGTTAGCATCACCCACCCGAAGCTTACCCTTCGTACCTCCTTTCAGCGTGTTACTTCTACTCCTGGTGTCGAGGAGGTGTTCTGTTTGTTTGATATTGAGGGCAATGATAGGGTTAAGTTACATGCGATAGTAACTTTGGAACGTAAGCTTAGTGACGCTTTGCCGGTGTTTGACATTATAAAGCTACGTTCTCGGGTAGTGGATTCGTCTTTTGATTTTCATGCATCCCAATACAATAAGCCCAGCCCTAGCAGCGATAGAGTCCCGTTCTTTACTTGTTACGATGGCTCTTCTCAAGTTTCTGTTACTGGTGGGGTTGCTTCTGGTGTTCTGTCAGAGGAGGTTCATCAAGCGGCCCAGCATGTTGCCGCGAGCACCCGTACTGCTCGCAAGGTTGCGAAGGCTAGTGATTCTCAGATTCGTGCTTTTGTTACTCAGACTTGCCGGGCAGTTGCTGCAGCCGAAACGCCTGGTTCGGTGCTATTTGACGAAAAAGTTATGGATGGTCTCGTTAAAAAGTATCGCGGTAAGCTGACAGTAGAGCAAGTTGCGCCAGTGATTCGTTCGGTTTGAGAGCTAGTTGTGTCTACTTTTTCATTATAATTTGAAGGTGCTGCTTTGTAAGCAGCTGATTGTTGGCTCAAGTTGATGTCAAGAAGGCTGCTCTGAAGCCGCATTTCCATGGTTTTGGATGTGACTTTGGTGTGGTGTGTTCTCACGGCTCTTGACGAAGTGTGATTTGCTCTGCTGTTGCGGTTGGGGGTGCTGTTAAGTTTTAAAAATTAATTTTTAATCTAGCGCTTTCTTCTTAATGGCGTTAAAATTGAGGATCTTAAGGTTAGATACAGCAGTAAGTACACCGTGTGACAGTTGATGCAGCTTATTGGTCTGCACTGGTTGCGCCATCAGGGGTGGTGCTATTGACAGCAGCTATTGGTGCTGCTTCCAGGTGCACTTGTACACCGGTTTGAGTGAGAATTCTATGAAAGAGAAGAATGCAGGAATCGAGACATGGCTGTTGTAATTTGTGATCAACAATTCGCTGATGCTGCGCTTCTTGGGTGGTGCCCAGTGCCTGCTGGTGGTCAGGCTCGGGAGCTTAGTATCAACCGCTGCTGGTGTGGGGTTGCTCTTCGAATAGTCTCCAGTATCCTGTCAGAGTTTAAGATTGTGGCGCTGTGGTTACTGCCTTTGCATTTTTTGCCAAAGTGGGAGTTTTCTGGGGGGTTAGCAGCTGCTTGGTCTAGGTTACTGGAGCTTTGGCCTTTTTACTATCACCTAGGAAGGGCTTTGACTGGTGCTTTCTACTGCGGGACTTTACCGTTCCTAGCTCCAGCTGTTGGGTTAACGAGGCATCTATTGGTGAGATTCTTCAGGCTGGTGCGGAAGGTGAGTGGCAGCCACTTGGGGTTCTTGGTGCATATCTCGTAATGTAATGATGAATAATTGATGTAGGAGAGGTTTTTTCGGATTCGGTATAGGGGTGGTGTGATGAATGGACGCGAAACAAATAATAAGCAAGAGGGGTCGCAGCTGCTGTCAAGCGGCAGCGGGGGGCGCTCTTCGCCCTTGTCAAATATGAATGGTGCTGTTGCTGGCGGTTTGTCCTCTTCTACTGATAGTACAGTTTCTAACGGCATTCTTCGGGGTGCTGCGTCCCACGATAATGGCCGTAGTGGGTATAGCGGTCGCTTACAGCCTTCTTCTGAGCATTCGACTGACTCTTCCGGAGTTCTTGGAGCTGCTTCGGGTAGTCTTCCTGCACAGCAGCTTTCTTCCATCAGTGGTGTGCGGTGGGGGAGTTCTTCGCTGCCTGGTGAGCGCCGCGGGTCCTCGAGTAGTAGTGGAACCGGCAGTTTGTTACCTACGGGCGACAGCACCAATAGACAGTTTGGTACTGCTCAGTATACGTCGTCTGTTACGGACAGACTTAGAAACGCAGCTTTGCAGCCGAATCCTCTGAAGGAGAAAGTGAAGGTGCTGTTTTCTTCTAAGGAAGAGCAGGATTTTGTTAAAAATCTGCTCTTGCTCATTGCTAGTGCCACGAAGGAGGCCGACAAGAAGAACATTTTCCTGTACTCAATCAATTGTCTTGAGGGTGCTGAGTTTGCCTCTTTGTTGTCGTCTGATGGGGGTGCTGTTGTTCCGGTTAGTTACAGTCTTGTTGTGGGGCTTGCCGCTAAAGCTGCTGCTGTCCAGAAAACTTTCTACAGGGTCCTGTTTAGGTTTGGAGTACGTGCGGATGGGAACCAGAGTTATGTTATAAAAGATGTTCTATTGAGTGCCGCTGTCATGGCTGCCGGTCCGGCTCAGCCATTGAAAGTTGAGCCTCTTCTCTCCTATGAGGAAGAGCCGAAAGCATGGGCTGTTGCAGCTGATTGTACGACACTCGTAACCAGGCAAGATTACACCACTGCCGAAGCTACCTATTTCGTTAAAAGTGGTATGGAAACCTGGAAGAATAAGAAGCTTCACCTCTTCCAGCACTCCGGTGACTTTGAGGTCACACCTCAACCGGTTGACTTTTGGAAGATGCTGCAAGGCAGTATGAAGGGCCTTCCTACCAGTGGAGAGCCTGTGCTGCGTTGTGTCTCCAAAGAAGATTTTGAGAAATTTGCTAAGGCAGCCTTTGCCGAGCACGCAGGACCTGCGCTGAAATTCGATCGTGACGAAGTGAAAAAGCTAGCGGCTGCTGCGGTTAAGGGTGTTGAGGGAAAAGCTGTGTCCTTGGAGTTTCCCAAGCAAGGGTACGTTAGCGATGCTAGGGGAGTTTTGGTCGAGGTGCAGGGCGACGGCACCGAAAAGGAGATTGGTGAAGATGGCTCCCGGGTGACTACCTTCGTATTAGAGGTAGAGAACATTACATCGCAGAAGGTGGAAGCGATAGTCAAGTATCATGACAAGAAGCAAGAGGACAAGGATTGGAAGGCGTCCGAATTTATTGTGAGGATAGTGCCAGGGGTGTTGTCTGCTGGCGCTCTTGACGACAATTACGAGGTACCTCAGTCGCTTACTATGACTTGTGGTGCCGCTGAGCTTAGTCAGTCTCTTAGCAGCACCGGCCCTGCTAAGGCTGATCTAGGGGAAGAGGAACAGCAGCCTGCTGAGCAAGGGCAGGCTGCTGAAGTGGAGAAGCGGCTGGAAGAGGCAAAGAAGCAGCTGACGGCGGAGAAGGAAAAGCGTGAAGGTGTGGAGAAGCGGTTAGCGGAGGAGAAGCAACACCGTGAAGAGGCAGAGAAGCAGCTAAAAGCGGAGAAGGAACAGCGTG
>JBQEQV010000089.1:0-3604 GCA_052043585.1 Anaplasma sp.
GAAGGCTAAAGGCCTTTAGCAGGTTAATCAACTGGCGTTTCCGTGCAGATATTGGCTGGGTTTTTATTTAAAGGGCGAGACTGCGCGACGGCCCTGCCGTGGTGCCTTGCCGTTCCTTTGTCCACGCCTTGGCTGTGGGATATTTTACGTAGTGCGGTACAGCTTCAGCGATAATAGAGGGCCTTCGTGGCTACGGTACCCCAGCCTTCCGGCTAGGACTGCTAGGCCAGCATGTGCGATATTGACTCCACGTCCGGCAGGGTGCTGACTTTGCCTATTGCAGCCATGGTGAGCCTAACGCGCTCCTGCAAAAGTGTGTTTGCTGCCTTGACCACGTCATCGGTATTTACCGCGCGGATCTTGTTCACTATTTCACTTTTTGTGATGTATCTACGGTGATGGGAGTAGTAGTAGCCAAGGGCTTCCGACCTTGCCACTGTGCTCTCTCTCGACATTAGGACTTCGGACTCTAACTTATTCTTTGCTCGCTGGAGTTCCTCTTCAGTGATTGTGTCGGGCAATCGCTTCATCTCACTGGCAATTGTTTCTAACAACTCCCGCAACTTGCTCTCGTCAGTCGCAGCATGTATAGAAAACAGACCGCTGTCCGAATAGCTAGAATTGAACGAGGAAATGCTGTACACCAGTCCGCGCTTTTCCCTGATTTCCTGAAATAGCCTGGACGACATGCTGCTGCCTAATATTGCGTCCAAGACCTGCATTATGTAGTACCTGTCATCGCTATACGATACCCCTGGAAACCCAAGCACCACGTTTACTTGCTCCAGGTCACGTTCCTCAACATACTGCCCCCCGGTATACTTAGGTGTGGCAACAGAATCACCCTCCCGATCCCCTATTTGGGCAAATCCCTGGGACATTTTCAGCACTTCCTCATGCTTCACATCCCCTGCGACGGAGAGCACCATGTTGCTCCCGTAGTAGTGCTTATTCATGAACTGCACCAAATCTTCTTTCGAAAAGCCCATAACTGACTGCTCTGACCCCAGTATTGATGCGCCAAAGAGTTGGTCTTGGTATGCAATCTCCATATACTTGTCGAAAACCGCGCTGCTGGGGGAGTCGTTTGTTTGGTATATTTCCTGCAAGACTACGCCCTTTTCGCGTTCGATCTCAATTTCCGGAAACGCGGTCCGTAGCGCTATGTCCTCAAGAACCTCGAGGGCGATTCCTGCGTCCCTCTTCATGACCTTTACGTGATATACGGTGTGCTCTTTATCTGTGTAGGCATTGAAGTTGCCCCCTATGCCGTCGAAAATCATCGCAATATCCAACGCAGACCGTGTTGTAGTGCCCTTGAATGCCATGTGTTCCAGGAAATGTGCGAGGCCTATCTTCTCCTTGGTTTCGTGCCTGCTACCTGCCCTTATCCAAACACTAATTCCCACGGAATCCACGCCGCCTACCTCTTCGGAAACCACGGAAAAATTGTTTGCGAGCTTAGTGATTGACGGTTCGGTACTCATATTTCCAATTGCAAGTAGTACACAGAAGGGTGATGGTACAACATTACCACTTCAAGTAAAGCACAAAAATCCAGAAGAGCTTCGGCGCACATTTTTTAGGCTGTCGATGTGATGCACTTTACTAATGGCAGGGTTTTTCCCTGTCCAGCCGGTTTTGATATTGCATGAAGTTCGTCTGTCGGTGGGTGTAAAGGTTGACTGGGTGTTAACTGGGATGCTGCCTAGGGTGTTCTTGCTGTCCTCCTGGGTGTAGTTTCTTCCTCTGGCTGCGGCCAGCAAAAACCGTAACTGACACTGGACTTAGCGTGCAGGTTGTGGTGCGGAAGGGAGATAACATCACAAGAGTTCTGCAAAGTGAAAGTATGTGGGCGGTGGCGAGGTCTTTTGGTGTGATGTTCCACATGACAGGATCGATGTAGGTAACAGCGTAAAGGTCAGCATAAGCTATGGCGCGCCTTAGATTTTGTTGCAATCAATCCCATACATTCTTCCATGCAGTTTTGAGGCACATAGCGACTCTAGCGGCGGGTATAAATCCCGGGTTGTACGTAACGTCTGTAGCAGGTCGGGTGCTTGGTTCGGTGGATGGTTCTTGCTCTGCATCTGTTGCCAGGAGCGGTCTGCCTGAGGCCATGGTTACACGGTTGATGGACGTGTATTAGCAGTGTGGATCTGAGCAAGATTCTCACTGAAAGCAAGTTTGATGTCCTATTCGAAAGATTTTTCAACAAATCGGGCGTTGCGGTAAGTGACAGGGCATATTGTACGTATCCCTGGAGATTGATGGTAAAGGTGGGTGAGATACAGATTTGCGCCTTTACACTGCACTTAGGGATGGGACCGAGAAGTATTGTGACCGCAAAGGGTGTAGCACGGGGAAAAAATATGTTTGTGCATTCATGGGTGCTGGGGAAATATTTTGTGTTTCGTAAAGATTTGGTGATAGAAAACATCTTGTTGTGCTCGGCTACATGGGATTTCACAAGGGAGTTGACTACGCAGTGCCTACGGGTACTTTGGTTCAGGTTGCTGGTAATGGCATAGTAGAAGGTTGGGACTTAAAGACAGCTGATATAGCTAATATAATAATAGACATGTGAGCATACATCACAGGAGCCTGCACTACCCGTGCGCATTTGAGTAAAATCAGCTCCGAGCTAAAAGGGATCTCAAGTTGGGCATGGGTGGTAATTGTGCACATGGCCCCCAGGTTTATTTATTGGCCTGCACCTTCACTACGAAGTGTTGTATAGTTGTATAAAGATTGGCATATTGATCTGGAAAAAGTTTGATCTAATAGAGGCATTGTAGAATTTTGAAGCAAGAAAAAAGCTGCTGTTTCTTGCTACAGTTGCAAACACGGATGGTGTGCTGTATGGTAACGGTGCTGTTGAGCTTGCGGGTTTCTGGCTTGCCAAGAGGCTTGGTTCCGGTTGCTGCTCTGTGCGCGCCTTTGTGTAACTATTCGTGATGTGGGTGCTGCTGCGGCGTTGCTCCAGTTAGAGCCTGCTTTTGTTTATCTGTGCATGAGTTTGTTGGCATGCACTATAGTATATTGAAAGAGCCACAGAGATTTGGCACTGTCTCCTCTCTGGAAGCATGTTAGAGAGCAGTGTGGATATGTGCGGCGGTGTGGGGGTATAGGTAGGTTGCGCCCTCATTTTCATTGACTGGCGTTCGTACAGGTGCTAGGCTGCAGGGTGTTTTCATGTGGTTTTTTGTGCTATGCCAGCGGGGCTCGAATCGAGCCAGTCGCGTTTAAGAGGAGGTTGCTCTTTTGCTTAAAGAAATTAGGAAAGTCTGTATTTCCGGTCGCGAGGTGTGGCCCATAGTAGAAGGTGGCAAGGGAATAGGGGTCAGTGACGGGAGAAGTGCAGGGGCTTTTGCAGCTGCTGATGCTGTAGGTACGTTCTCTTGTGCCTGTCCTGCACTGGTAGACGACAACGGGGAGTACGTTCCACTTGTCTATAACGGCAAGACCAGATTTGAACGTAACCGGGAACTCGTACATTACAGTATACAAGCGGGTATAAGCCAGGCCCGTATTGCTAATGATGTGTCTCAAGGGCGCGGTAGGATACACATGAACGTGCTATGGGAAATGGGCAGTGTTAGTG
>JBQEQV010000090.1:0-19161 GCA_052043585.1 Anaplasma sp.
GCACTTTCATCATCCACTAAACCTTTATGGAGGTACATACCAGAAAATTGTATCACTGAATCAGCATGCGCACCAAAACTTGCACTAACCAATAATGTAATTAACGCCAGTACATATGGGACTTTCGCAGTGCATCGAGACATGTTGACGTGTGACCAAAAGGCATCTGTCTTAATGCAAAAATGTTAAGAAACCGTACTAAGCCTGTTGGAATTTTCCAAAAATGCAGATTATCAACCCACAAACTCGAACTTTCTGCGCAGCAGAATTCGTCAATCCACATCAGCTATCTCCGCACCATCACCCATTTGTGACACCTAATTCACCCTTGCGTGAGATAAGTCCTCACGTTTCTCGCTGACCTTCACCTGTGCAGCTGAAATATGCAAAAGTCCGCATAGTTGCCCACGTGCCGCAGCACATCTCTTACGCCCAACTCTCTTCCTCAATTATTTTCTTTCAGATTGTCCCTTAAGTTTTGAGACATTTTTACACCTACAGGTTTTTCCTCGAGCTTAATATTGTCACAGGGAAAATTGCAGTGATGAAACGACAACTCGCAACTGAGGCCCGTGGCGTATGTGCCACTTGCGTCACTTCTTCTCTTGTCTCTCCCTCCCTCCGCGCTCTCTTTTTCCTATTCTCTTTCTCCTTTTCAATACGCTCTCTGCAGTCTTTTCTCTGGCTTCGCCCTTCTACAAAAAGCTTTTCGATGCGGCGGGTCTCATTTCGAGCGGCTGCTCCCTGCGGTTTCTGGGTGCGTGGTACTACTAACCCGCGCAGCGTTTGATGGAGCAGCAACTCGCCCTGATTGTGCCCCCCTTTCCACGTTTGTGGATCCTCTCTGTCCTCCGCGTGTGTGTGTAATAACCTCAGTGGCAGTAGAACCCGCGGTCCACAGTTCACATGTGACCATTACGGCACCGCTTTGTCCCAACCCAGGTTTGTCGCGCAATGTCCCAGATTTATCCCTATTCCAGCATCCACCCATACCGGGAACAAAAATGTCACCATTATTCCATTTTGAATATCTAGACCTGTATTGGCATGATGCCTTAGGGAGACTCCGTCCCTCAAAATAGTCACTAATTTGCAACTCCTTTTCTTTTGAATTTGTGATTGGGAAGTTCATCTCCAGCGGAAATTTCGTGAACATACCGTGCCCTTCTAGCATCAGTCTGTTTGCCCTTTGGTCATTCAACAGAACATCCCCTGTGATGGTCCTGTAGCTCAGTACCAAATTTGCGATTAGATCCTTGTCAACACCTCCAGCACGCTCACTGCCGCCACCAACGGCCCTCATCATTTCGTAACATAGTACCTTGTTAGCCGGAATTTTATTCCATGCGCTGCCCTGCTTGACGTCATCTTGCACGCCTTCACCGCTGTTAAGGGCATTCCTCTTACTCACACAGAGCTTGACTACCGTGTCACCACCAGCACCAGTTCCGCCACCATAGGTGATATTAGTCCCCTTGTCGATGCGTTCTTCTCTTCGCTGCCCCTCTTCCTTCATGCGCACATAGTATTCCCCCGTTTCCTGATGCCGCTCTTGCTTCTTTGGCTTGTCATGCTCACCCCCCTCTCCGATATCAGCTACGATCCAAAATACCAGATCGTTGGGCTGCAGTGATACACCTCTGCCACTGGTGTCAGCAGACTGTGTCAATACTGACTTCAATACCGAATTTGCGTGACTGAGGAATGTCGCATGGCCATTTCTGGGGTCGTGCAATATACTCATGATGTATTGGCCAGGCCTACCAGACCTGTGTGTGCCGCCGTTCTCTTTCATTGCGGCCTCACCTCCTCCCCACGCCTCAATCTTAAGGAATTGACACGGCTTTCCAGAAAGCGTGCCTAAGCCCTTGCCGAGCGTAAACGGCCCCGCAATGACGTATTCCTTGGAAACGAGTTCAGCTTGCTTATTTCGCACACGATACTCGGGCTTGTACCAAGCTCTAGGGAAATTGTCCACACACATCCCCCGGTCGTATATGTTGAGTGGTCTGAGGTCAAGCCTCCTTTCCTGAGGAGGGTTCTTGCCGCTTACGTGATCACCTGGTGATACTGGGCTGTAATCGCCGAGATTCATGTACTCGTAGGTACAGCTTTCCACTTTATCTTGCGGCGAGTAGTACTGCACACCGCGGCTCTTGCATCCAGCAAGGTCTCCTGCTTCCGTGGTGAATTTTCCAGGTTCATAATAGTATACGACACCAAGCTTTGGCTGCGCACACAGATCGCTACCACCCTGAACGCCACCACCAATGGCATCTTCATGTATCAAAAACTGCCCCTCGCGAATCGACATATTATCCATGGTTTGTTGATTTAGAGTACGCAAGCTCACAGTATACTTGTCATCGCACGGCACACGCCTTGTATTGTCCCCACCACCCACT
Source organism: Anaplasma sp. (assembly GCA_052043585.1). Lineage (GTDB taxonomy): Bacteria > Pseudomonadota > Alphaproteobacteria > Rickettsiales > Anaplasmataceae > Anaplasma. The sequence goes on from JBQEQV010000090.1 coordinate 2,406, forward strand.
AATACATAGCGCCGCAGCACCGAAGGATAGCGCCTGAGCCATACGCGCAACAGATTTCCTGCGTCTGTGCCGAAGATTTCGTACTCAGACGCATCGTTTTCTTCACCGAAAATACACTTAACCCCAGAGGCAGGAGTGACTTTTCCGCTCTCGACACAACCATATCCGCTACTGTGGACACCCGGAACACATACTTCTACAATCTCCCTCTCTTTGATCTCTCTCTCTTTTTTGTTATTTTTGTCATACAAGGCAACGTCTATAAATCTTAGGGGCCCATTTTTGAGAGAATCCCTGACTACCGCTCCCGAACTGTTGCCTGTAAACCATTTTCCTGAGTAACCACGGAAATGACCTACCGCGTGGCCGTATACGCTGCTTACATCCTCGGTGTCCTCATGGCACTTTTCCTCCCCAGGAAACCCGATACACTCTCTGAAGACATACCCAACCTGCTTTTTGCGGACACTAGTCAACGGAAGTACGTAAGTATCCTTATCCCCCACTTTGGGCACCTTACCGTCAATTTCCTCGTTTTTGAAAATACCTTCGTACGCCACCACGGCTTGCTTTTCGCTTTCTTTCTCTGAATAACTCACAAATTGTTGTGCCCCAGGTTCGGGAGATCCCATAGTTCTGCTCCCTGTGCCTGTATAATGCTCAGTATCCCGCTTTACGTAGTGCTGTTTTGCGCCTTCATAGTACTCTCCCCCAATTTTCTTCGCCACTACGTAACCCTCGCTGAGTACGGAGTATTTGGATTGGCCATGCCCACTTTCGACGCTGCGTGCCGCGCGATAAACCCTGGGTGTTGGCATATGGGGAATGGGCAGACACTCCTCGAGAAGTTCTGTGACCCTATTTGCGTCGCTGCCATAGTACTTCACACAAACTGAGTCCTTACCCCTGCGCAATTTTAAGTAATGCTCTCTACCGTCCGAGTTAAAGCTGTAGTCTTGATACTGCATCGTTATGGCAGGGCCGCTGATGTGATACTGATATCCATCCTTACTTAGAGGCTCTGTCTTCCGAGGAGTAGATTTATCCTCCGCAGAGTCGCCACTGGGGCGGATGATGTGCTTGCTGCTTACTCCATAAGTACCCTTGCCACCCACACGGCTACCCTGTTCCACGATGGCCACAATTCCCGGTCGCCAAAAGCTTTGCTCTGAAAATTGCAGAGGCACAAACCTAACCTTCGTTCTGTCTCCGCCGTATAAGCAGTGGCAAAACGGCCCAGGCATATGCAAAAACGGTTTATCAACGCACCCTAGTTCTTGGAAGCAACTTTTGTTCCACCCAGAAGGGTCCCACGGTAAATCACAGGCTAGCGCCTTGCAGGCACAGAGCTTGCTGCGGCCATCTTTTTCGTCTCTCTTTTCATACACCGTGACAAAAGTTGGGAATACATATTTACAGTCTCCGGTATACAAGGTGGAACAATTTCCACACGAGGGCCACGCGCCGCAGACCTTCACTCCAAAACGCGTCGTTCTGCCTGGCATTCCTAAACCCCCAGATGCACCGCGCGCAGAGTAAACACCTTGGTTGGCAAACTGGCAACTGCCCTTCTGTTCCTCAGATGTCTCATCCTCGGGAACAGAAACCACGTTATAAATTCCACCACTAACACCCGTAGAAGCTCGGTCCGGTAGAGGGCTATAACCACCGGTGCTGCCGCTCTCTCGGGCACGTACCTCCTCATTATTTTTTTTGCTCGTCTCGTTGAAATTGTCGAGGGGAGAGAATTTACGCTTCTCAGCAATTTTGGACATTTTCCCGTCAGTAGGGTGTCCCCACTGCTCAGCACCTTTTTGGGATCCTCGGGTCTGTTGAGTTGTAACGGCAAAGGTGTCTACTTCCGCATCAGTTTGGCCACTTACAACTTTTACAACTTCGGATCCTGAGCTTTTGGCCACCGATGAGGCAAAAACGGCAGCCACAGATGCGATGTGTGAAGCTGCTGGATTCTCCGGAGTAGTGTAGAAATCCACACCACAAATCCTAGGGCATAGCAAAAGTGCAGCAACAACGCAGATGCAGCAGCATCTACTCCAAAGCAACATCTTTCAACCCATGAGTAAAGGACCGCGCGCATCCACACGGTAACTTGGCAGCACTAAAATTTGCTTAACCATACGTACAACTGAGGCGAGTGAAATGATTGCCCGTCCCAACCCGGAATTGCGACACGCGGCACCTTACCCCCTGAATCTCGCTGCCCTGCCATGGAGACTGTACAGATGTCCCTTACCGTGGCGGTTTTCGGGTGACGTACCAGTTAGGGAGACAGGCTCCGGGTATGTTGCCGCTATCACGTACTCTCGCGTTACCAGTGCGCAGTGTTTCTGGGTCCTGGGTAAAACAACTGCCTAGCGCTTTTGTTGCCGTCTTACTTTGTGCAGCATTTGCTGTTTCTCTACCGAATTTTTACTCCATGCGAGTGCTTGTTGTTCTTGCTTTCCAACGGCTTTTGCGGCTTCGCTAGCGTCAAATGTGGGCTTTATGGTGCCCCATTGCTCACAGGTTATCGCCACAGCACCGCTTTCCCCCAATCCCGGAACGACATCAGTTTCTCCGCCCCAGCAGCCTCCCATGCCAGGAATGAAAAACTCACCCGCCCTCCGATAAGTGTAGTATCGATCCTTTTTCTTGCAGAACTCCTTGGGCATGCTTCGCCCTTTATTAAGCTGCAGAATTTGCGCTCTTTGAGAGCGCACTATCTCTCTCTGCAGTGTCTGGACCAGTTCATCATTTTTTCCGTCACTAATGTTATATACATCTGGAACGAGTGGAAGGTTAATTTCCAATGGGAACTTCGTGAACATGGCACGTCCTTCTAAAAGCAGCTTCTGCGCCCCACTGTCGCCCGCAAGGACATCCCCAGTAATGGTCCGATAGCTCTGCATCAAATTTCCAATGTCATTAGTCTGCACCTTCCCTATATCCTCACTCCCGCCACCAACAGCTCTCATGATCTCATAACAGCTCTCAAGAGACTTGCCGTTGTACACGCAAAATTCCACCACCGTGTCGCCACCTGCACCCAGCAAGGTACTTTTTTTATCTCCTTTCTTTGGTGTTCTATATTCACCACCTTCGCCGATTTTGGCTTTGAAAAATAGTTCCAAATCTTTAACTTCCTTACGACGATCTTTCTTCTCGCGGGCAAACACGTCGCATTTATCCCCGCAAACCGGGTTCCGTAATATGGCCATCATGTATTGACCAGGACGACCCGATCTGCGTTCCCGGGTTTCGGTCTCCATGGCAGCTTCTCCACCTCCCCACGCTTCAATCTTGAAAAACTGGCACCCCTGCAGTTTCACATCGCTAGCCGCCTTGAACCTCAATATGACAAACTCTGTAGTGGCTTGAGGATCCTTTGCATCATCTTCAAACCACAAGTATTTAGGCTCGTACCACAGCGTAGGAAAATTGTTCACACAGAGGCCTCGTTCATAGGGAGCCAAAGGTTGCAAAATTACTTCTTTTTGGCTCTGGCCTGAGGCTGTCGCGTCATTACTAAAGGTCAAAGGGCGATAATCATCCATGCTCACGTATTCAGACGCGCACCCGTACATTTTCTTGTTTGGTGCATAATACTGGACTACGGGGTGGCTACACCTCGCAGAGCCAGACGCAGTGGAGGCAAATGTCCCGGATTCATAGTAGTACGCTATTTTGGATTCTGGGTCAGTACAGGGATCAGTGCTGCCTACTATCGCATCCTGCTTTGAAAAACCTTCTGGAAATATAAACTGCCCATCATGGACCGTAGAATTGCTCAAAACTGTCTGGCTCAGAGAGTCAAGGCTGACAGAATACTTGTCATCACATGCTACCCTTCGGGTATGTCCATTTTCATCAATCAGTACATATCGCCTGAGCATTTTGTGGTGTCGCTTGACCCACGTACGCGCCATTTCCCTGTCATTCCTGCTGCGTATTTCGTACTCTTCAGCGTCAGCTTCCGTCCCTCCCCCTGACAAACACAAGATGTTAGCACCGTCAGTATTGGCAGTGTTATATCGGCATCTCTCAATACCCTCACCGCAACGCTCCCTGAGACCGCGCGTCCCTTCCTCCGCAATCATCTTCGTGTATGACCCAGCCTTAGCCCCTGCGTAGTACTTTACCACAAAGGGTAGGGATTCTTCTGTCGATGCCCCCTTTGCCGGCATCTCATTTATCGATTTCCCCTTCTTCAGCGAGTACCCAAGAAACATCCCCCCTGGGATATCATAGTATCTACCGGATGTATCGTCTGTGGAGTGAAGCATGTATTCCTCGCGATCCCGACAGGACAGTGCGTCTCCTCCCCATACCGCACATTCTTCAGTTGAGTAATAAAAATAGAATTTCAGTGCATCGGAGCTCGTTGTGCTTCGCTGCTTCGACTCCACAAGTTTTTGACCATGCCCAGGACAGATATATTGTTTATTTTTCGAGGTTCGCTTTCGTTTCTCTTCCTCTGATATTTCCGATTCCCAACGTTGCACACCTGGGTACTGTGATTTCTTCCAACACTTGCTCTTCACTTTTATCGATTGTCTTCCTTGCAAAGGTCTTTGCTCCTCTTCACAGACACAAACTTCTTTTTCTGGCTCTGCGTACCAAGACCCATACCAGGTTTTTGTTCCCCCTTTCCCCCAAGCCCATGAGTGATATTCTGAACTCGACTTAATCTCCGCCTCCCCAAGAGCAATTCGGTCATCTACGGCATCTATGCGCTGCACCACAAATTTGTCTCCTTTGTTTTTGGCCACAGCTACTATGTACCTCTCTTTCCAGTTTCCAAATATGTTAAATTCCACTAGCCGCATAAAATTGAGTGGATGCTGCTTCCGCCACTGAAAATTTTCGTAGTAGTCCGAGTCCAGCATTTTGTCCAGCTTCAGCGCTAATGTGCTGAAGTTCATTTTTCGGGCTGCAGTATTTTTATATTCGTATCCGCTACTCCAACGTATTACTCTGTTGTACATCATGGGAGCTGTGGTCACGCGCCCCGGAATGGGCACGCATTCGTTGGCAAGCTCGCGTTGTTGTCCACTGTCGCTGCCATAGTACTTTACGCAGACGGAGTCATGAGTTTTGTGCAACTTCATGTAGTATTCCGTCCCGTCGTGAGAAAAGCTGTAGCTGTGCTCATCATAGTCTATCAGCTTACCAGAGTTGTGCTGATAGCGGTATCTGGGGTTGCTGTCCGCTGCTACAGTGTCGTCATCGACAACAGCGATGTAAGCTGTCGCTTTGCTTTGCTCCTCGGGCTCTGGTTCTTTGCCATCAGGATGTATGACGTGCTCGCTAATTTTCTTGGTGACGGCGCCATCGACAATTTCTTCGGTCTCAACAACAGCCACAATTCCGGGACGCTTGAAACTCTGCTTTGAAAACTCCATGGGCACAAATTTTACTTTCATGGGTTTGGTGTTTTTAGCTTTACCCCTTGCCAGCGCCTGGCAGAACGGGCCAACCTCATCGAGAGCAACTTTATTGAAGCAACCCAGCTCTTGAACGCAGTTCTTATCCCATCCTGCAGAGTCCCATGGCAAATAGCAGGACTTAACTTTACAAGCGCAGATTTGCTCCGGGCCGTAGGGATCGCGAATATTGTACGTGAGCACGAAGGTAGGATATACGTACCGACAGTCCCCCTCATACATGCGCACACAGGTGCCACACGTAGGCCACGCTCCACAGACGTCCACGCCGCTACCTTCACGCACAACCTTGCCTGTCGTGTCCCAAGGCACAACTGCACCCGGAAAGACCCTTTGCTTGTCATGCCAGCAGGCATCTCCACGCATTCCAGGAATCACGGAACGCGTGCCAACAATCTTACCTTCCTGCCCAAGAGCAGCATGGGGGACGACGTGCAAAAGTAACACCGCAAGCGTTACTATCACAAAAATTCGGCTGTTCCGGCACCAACGCAACACCAGCCACCTACTAATTACGGCATGATCGTCCGCATGATGACTCAGCAACCCTAACGTTTACTTAATTCTTTATACACTTGACAGGCGAACATGACACCGCTTCCATCGTATCGGAAGTTGTACAGAATCTCCCGATGATATGCGGCTAGCAAGAATTTGGACTATTTGATCGGAATCGTATGCTCAATACGGTGATCGAGATACGAGTGGAAGCCAGGTACTCCACGCTTGGCGGGTTCAACTGTGTGGTGCACGCGTGAACCCCCTAAGACTTTTGCGTCACCTTCACCTTACTCTTTAGCAGCTCTCTGACACCTTGGTAAAACGCGGCTGCAGGCGCGTAAGGAACACCATATTTCGCCATCAATAACGCCGACATCAACGAGGAATGATCATAGAACTGTGAAAATTGACCAATTACGTTCGCTCTCCTCTGTTCTGGGTTTTGTCTCTGGAACGTGAAATTCGTCTTCCCGAGTTTTTTGTCATAATCTATGGCAAGCCGCTGAAGCTCTTCTGCGCTCTTTTGCGCATCCGAATTTTTGCTCCTCACTCGCACAGAGAACCGGGAGCGCCTGTTAAAGATGCGTGCTATATTTTCCGGATAAGCGCGATGTTTAAGGTATGCCTCTGAGTAAGCGCGGAACGCGCCAAGCACTTCAGCATTGTTAACAAACTCCTGCATAGGCTTTTCTACCTCTTCTATCCAGGCATTAGCCTCCTGCCATGTCGCAAAGGTGCGTACCTGGCCCTCTAGTGCCGGTAGGAGATGGCCTGACAGGAAGGAAAAAAGTGGAGTCCCCACCGCAATTGCTACGAAATCCTTATTATTCATTGGACTAAACACTGGGCTAACCCGGCCTTCGTTGTGCTCCATTGCATGCCTTGAAAGCGCTTTTGTCACAGCAAGCCCCTGTTCCACTTTCACACCTTCGTGAGGCAGCATGTCCACAGTGTTGGCACTCAGAATCTTGTCTATACCAGCCTTGACGCGGCCATATATTTGGGGCAGAGTAAGGTTCCCGTATCCCACAGACAGCAAAGCTTTGTCCAATTCTTCTTTACTGAAAGTTCTGTATTCCCCGTCTTCATCAGGATCGAAACTTCCTGGGGATATCATAAACTGCGCCATGAAAAGCTGAATCTTCGGTGTACGGTCACTCGCACTCACAATCTCTTCCTGTACTGCCGCGAACACCTGCTCACCAAGTTTCTGAAGAATCTTGGGGGCGGACTTAGGCATATAGATCTTCTGTTCAAGAACATGAGACAGCTCCTTAAGAGCATGGCGTAATTCTTGTCTAGAGTTCTGCAAAAACTGAGGATGAGCTATTACACGCAGACCGGCACATTCTGGGTCTTCCCAACATACCTCTCTCACGCGGTGCTTAATCTTCGCCATTATATCGCGAACTTCGCTCGAACTTATCTCCTTGTCGTTACTCTCTAGTGACACACTCTGAATGATGCTCTGCATAATCCTCTGCGTGGGAAGGAACCCATTGTCAGTACCTGTGTCGTTTTTATGCTTCTGTGCAACCTCCCGCAAAGCCTGATTGACGTGACTCTCCACACCGTACACAGACGTGACGCACTTCTGAAAATCGTGGCCCATAACTTCCTGAAGCAGTTCACCGCCTACTGGCACATGTGATCCATATCCCTGCTCCTTTGCTATGATCATGGCTTCAACACCACGCAGAAAATCATTAAGTCCTATGGCGAGACACCGTGACTTGCTTACCGCATTAGAGGTTCCTACATCCACCAGTTGCTTCCAATCTGCAGTGTTCTTGTAATAATCAAAAATCTTCAAATGCTCTAACGCAACTTCAAACGTGGTGAGGATTCTAATGAATTCCTTTCTATGAGTGTTTTCATTGTTCCTTTCTTTGGTAAGTCCTATAAGTTTGTCAAAGTCCCGGCGAAGTACGTGCCTACCATCCTCAACTTTGGCATCTTTGCCTTGCCCGCTGTAGCGGGGCAAATGACCCAAAAGAGTGTCTCCATAGCCACCAAGGAAAGTATCCTCAATGCGTCTCCGGACGTTTTCCCATGCCTCAGGAGTCGGCTTAGGATCCGAATCTGGCATAAAATCACGTCCGATAGTTTGCAGTAGCCTGCGCAACTTAAAGGGAGCACCTGCAGCGACCTCCGGAATTTTGGTGTCTTTGGCAAATGCAACAAAATCTTCTACGACATTTGGATCTCCTTCATTTGTGGCATGTTGGGAAGCCACACCTTCAAAGCGTTTGAAGAGCTTTTGCATCTCTTCAATGACCCCAATTTTGGACTTAATAAGCTCCGCCATTCCATCAATAAGCTCGGTCTTTGCATCGGGGTCGTCATCGCGTTTAGGACGGGATGCATCGTAACGGGCTTTCTCGTAAGCCTGTACAATTCTTTCATCCTGATCTAGCAACATCCTAATTGAAGTCAGACCGTCAGCGACTGTGCTTCTGATGCCAGATTCATCACGCACAATCATCGGTCTTTCTGCATCAACAATTGCAACGAGGCTCTTCAATCCTCTCACAAACTTATCCGACTGCGCTGCCTCCCGAGGAAAGTCTCCTTTAGCAATCCTTGCAAAAAGGCTTTCCACCCCTAACTCGTTGTCTGCGGCGTGTTTCGCCAGCTTCTCAAGAAGTTCTGCTACTTCTTGTGCCACATTCCTGGCAACAGTCACCGCACCCCCTAATAATTCCCTGAGATCTTGGATGATGGAAGGCAATGTGTGCGTTTTCTCATCATCGCCATCTTGCTGACTCTCTTTTGCAACGCTGAGCGCTGCCTTGTATGCCTGCAGGACTTTAGGGTCGTTTGATAGCACGCGTTCAAGCGACGTCACCACCTTATCAACCCAATTTTTTGCCTCCTCTTTACTCTCAAATGTCGCATCCGAGTCGCTTACTCTCTCAGAAGTGCTTTCAAGCCACTCAACAAATTCTGGAGATCTGGCACCAACCTCTACAAAGTCATCATTCGCCAATGCTAAAAACGTGTTTTTGACACCCTGTGCCTTGCCCCCCACATAGTCGCCCAAGGACTTGAGCATATCTATTATCTTGCCACTGTCTGCAACCACAGCCACCTTGCTGCGCAGAAGTTCTGTAAAACCGTCGAGGAACTCCGTCTTGCCACCTTTCTCGGTACCTCTCAGGATTTTCTGCGCGTGAGTGTAGGCACCGACAACGTGTGCATCTTTGTCCACAATCGCACTGAGCGGAGCAAGCTTTTCGTTGACCCAATCCGTAGCCTCTTTCCTGTTCTTCAGTGTTACTTCGGCGTCACGTATTGTAGGGGCAATTGAGTTTACTACTTGTACAAAATCAGGCAGGGTGCTGGCATTCCTACAAAAAGGTGCACTGGCAACATCCGCAAAGAAAGTCTTTGTGTTCTCGCTCAAACCCTTGTCGGAAGCATGCTGCTTGAAGAGATTCAAAGCCTCAAGCATCTGCTTGTTGCAAAAGCTACCTTCCCATTCTTTGACCATGCCGGGATCTCCTGACCACTTTTCGCAGGTAAGCCTTACCATCCCGTGTGCACCACTTTGTAGCACTTTGATATCAGCGCGCGCACAACCACCAGCACCAACATACTTACCAGGCTTAACGGTCAGTATTTTGTCGTCCTTCGCGTCACCACCCAGGCATCCAGCCTGCTCAGCACTGGCTTTGCCTTCGCTGAAGTTGATATCCTGATACGGCACAAAGACTTCATCTTTCGCAACTTGGGTGCGCCCCTCGGCAACCCGATAATGCACTAGCTTTTCGTACCCAGATGAGTTCGCCACTCTCTGTCCACCGCCCTTTGCTGTCAACTGCAAATCACATCTAGTCGCAGCTATGTCGTCGCACAGCGAGACCGTGGTATTTTCTCCGGAGTTATTGCCAACGCTGTTACCTTGAGCGTTCAGTGTTGCATCTCCGCCCTTCCCTACATCAACTATGAGATATTTTTTCTCCTTTGGATCCAGCTTTAATATGCCCATGACATACTCGCCTGACTTCCCGGCTTTAGCATCTCCGCTCAGAGACCCAGATTCCCCTCCGCCCCACATTTCCATCTTGATGAAGTCGCATTTGGTATTGTCGCCATTAACCTCCAGTAGGTGCTTGTTCTGCTCTCCGGGATTTAATCCAACTGCCAGGCTGGAACCACCTTCAGAGTATTTATATTCGTGCTGCGGGAAGTTATTTACACACAAACCCTGCATGGACTCATTCAGAGGCGTAACAGCACTGATCGACATCTCTTCGCCATCACTGAGAAAGAACGGCAAGTGGTTGTCATCACTGATGTATCGAGTCTTGCAGTGACCAGCAATGACTCCCTCTCTGCTCTTGCTGCTGCACCTGGATGTGTCGCGATGCTCAAACACCCGATCATTATCGTAGACGTAGTGCATGTTGTCCTGACATAACACGTCGTTATTTTTGCTATCAGCCGTGTTTTGATCTTGTTTCACAAAACGGTAGAAGCGTCCCCTGATTCTCATGCGGTCGATTTCGTCCTGATGCATTGTTGCGAGATCCAGAGATTTACTGTCCTCACAGCGTAAATTTTTCTTGCTCACAACATCACGACTGTGTGCTACCAAGACCTTCGGCAGCTCGCTGACCCAATGGTTTCTACCATCCCGCTTGACGTAAAATTTCCCCCGAGCAAATTTCAGATCAACCAAACAAGTGGCATTGCCTTTTGGGTCAGTATCGTAAACCTCTTTGAACTCTTTGCATTTGGACGGCTCATCAACGTCTTGTTCTGTGCACACCCGTTTGGTCACGAACTCATATTTGCTCAAGTCAAACTTAGGCTTCAGGACAGAAAACCCCGTAACATCATCTTTCTCACCGACGCCCATAGTCAGGTCACAGTAACTAGTGTCTGCCCCCTTTTCATCCTTACATGGCCAAAATTTTATGTTGAGCTTGTCGTCCCCTGGAGTTCCGGAGACTAGAGGACGCAACAACGTAGCTGAGGGAACACAGTCCACCATCCTGCCACCAGAGAGGCGAACGTGATCCATACATACTTCTTCACCTGATCTGCGCACGGAGTACCCGGAAGCAAGGTTTTCCCCTTCCACAGGAAATTTGCAGGCTTCGCTCCCGGTAAACGCCTGCTCTATCATACCCTTACACCAAATGCTCTTTACCCCTCTTGTTCTGACGTAATCTCCATACGCACCCGAGTATATATCTTCGGCCTTATAGCCCTTAGCATGCCCCTCGTCGGTGAGCACGCGAACTCCAGGGGCAAAATACGACTGCTTGCTAAATGATAGCGGCAAGACGTGTATGCGCGATTCCCTGGCAAAACCGTTGCATAGCGCAGGCAAATCCGGAGTCACTGGGTGAATGTCAACACAACCCTTCCACGTGTTCATGTATTCGCAGGCCTCTGCTATTCTATTGTCGAGTGAAAGGTCAGCGAAATTCGTGATCTCATCTTCCTCGTACATCCGTTTGCGCTCCAGTTCCTCCTTGAGCGCATTATCGAGGATATAGGTCCACTTTGTACATGCACACATCTGTATCCTGCCGTCGTCCGGATTGCGCCTGACGTATCCGGCCACATAGCCGAGCTGCCTGCTCATGTATTCCCATCTTTCGACTTTCACCAGTTCTACATTTGCAAACGCCGACACACCGGGGGGCATGAAGGCCACCAAGATTTCAGGTATTGCGAAAAAGTTCTCTGTGTTGCTCCGACCCGGGACTTTAAGAAACAAATCTGGCGTGACACCACCGGCGCAATGCCCCACTCGTGGCATGACCTGGAACAAAGTTATGCAGATCCCACATACTGCAAACAGAAACAAGGTCAAAAGCGAAGGCTTCAGAACGCGTTTGTCTGAATTACATGCAAACATACGGCAAAAACTTACCTATACTCTTCTGTTAGTATATTTCAGTCAACCAAGACTAGTTCACATGAATAGCTTTAAATAAAGATTAATATCAACTAAAAATAGATATTCATATCCTAATATGATGCCTCACCTTGGAATATAAACTGTATATATATGGTTTTATCCTATCAGATGTTTTATAGTCCAGAAAATATTCTTGCATGGTGTGCATTTATGTGTGTTATGCACACGCGTTGTTACATTATAGCAACTTGGGAGGAAGACATTATCAATGGGAATGGGTGTGTCCGTAAGAATCAAAGCCAGCCTCAGTGGCCGAGACTGTGAGTAATACACACTTATAGCTGTTACAGCCTGCGCCGTCGGTGAATTTTCCACTCCGCTGCTGACGTGCACAAATGTGACTAGAGTCTCGACCTTGCGCGATTATGGTGACACGTCCTTTTAGGAAAAAGAGGGAACTTTTTTCGTCAACGACACAACCCAGTCTGATCTGGGTATGTAGGTGCCAATACAGTAAAGGGCCCCCTGATTTTACTGATGAGCGAGACTATTTTTGCTGCCGCTCGCATTTTTCGTGGAAGGCAGCCATCCAGTCACGCCCTTTTTCTGCTATGGCCTCATACATCAATTTGATCGTGGATCGATTTGCGGATAGAACCCTAATTTCCTTATCGGGCAACTGCCACACCAGAACGACCGAGGAACCACCTTGCTTGACGAAAAAATGTCCTTCATGCTGCGGGATTTGCAACATGATGTCCACTTCCTCCCTGGACAGACCAAACATTCTAATATGCTGCTGGCTATCTATAATCACATTGGGCATGAAAATTCTAGTCTCAATATGCTTACTGGCGTACCGTACCACTTTGCTAGTGGTCATAGCCTTGATGTTTTCTGCCGCAAAAACCACGACTACGTTCAGTTGACTGAGCCTTTCAACCCAATTATCAAGCTCGGCTTCGGTCAGGAAGACAAGATCGGTAATCCAGATCTCGTACATCACCAAAATCGTGGGTTTCCCGTCAAAACTGTTTTCCAGGGAACGCAGCAAATAATACAGCACAGCACCTATGCAATCTCGTTTGCTGACTAGCACACCCGCGTTAATCGATAAAAACTCTGCCCCAAATTTCAGATCGGTGGTGTCCGTTATCAAGTGAGCAAACTTCCCTCCAGGCTGCCAGGCGCGTGCGTGCCCTCCTAGTGTTCCTATGCACCTGCGCACTTCGTCAGGGGTGCGAGACTCCAATGGAATAGCAAAAATCTGATCCACAACATCCTGGATAGCAAGCATCAATTCCTGGCTGGGAACTCCATACGGACTAATCATCCTCTGTAAAACACCTGTCGCTATCTCCCGATTCTGCGCGGTGTCTTGCACGTTAAATGGGTTAAAAAATTTACTCACGCTCCCAGGTTTATCATCTATTCTGTAGTACTCACCATTGATCGCAGCGGCAAAAATTATCGACTTCCCGCTATAATCGAACACCACGGACCGTACATTCAGCCTCCTGGATTCCGAAAGGATAAAGTTCATCAAGGCGGTCATGGAGGAATTCTGGGGACCGAGGCACATGGTGTGCCCGTTCTTGCCTGAATGAAAGCTGAAAAAATAGGGCAAGTTACGATTAGAGAAAAACAGCGTAATTGCCTCCGACCATCTACCGCCCTTGGGCGTCCCAGAGGGGAAATGGTGAGTCATGGCGAAGGTACAGGCGGACTTCACCATAGAGCACCATACTCCCAGAACATAGCGAAAATTGCCGGGTATGTTGGCCCAAAAATAATCCTCCATTGCCAGGTCAATCCTCACAACAATTGCGCCAACCGCCGAGAAAGAGGAAACCATCCGGTGTATGTCCCGCTTGAGTGACTGCATGCTGTCTGAAATTACAGTGCAGCTCATTTTTCGCTTGCAACAATCTCCAATTGAGGCCTCATCCGCGGACATTATCTCCTCTAGGCGACCAAGCTCCGCCAGTTCCGTATCCCCACTTATCTCCAACAACTCGGCCTGCTTACGATAGGCGTCCTTGACCTCCTTGCTCTCTACAAATATTAGGACCTCTACGATAATAAACTCACACTCCTGCTGCAGACACATGTCTACCGCATCCAAAGAGTCTCCTATGTACTCCTTGATACCCAAAATCGCCCCGTACTTGGAGGACCCCCCTTCCGAAACTTTCAGGGAGTTGAACCCCATAACAAACTCGCAGCCTTCTGCGATGGTGTAGGCGCTATCACGGGACTCCAAAAAGCACTCCCTATCTCTCAGCGTGACCACATAGCTTAGAAACTCCAGCAGCTCCGATCGCCACCTTCCGTCTTGACATCGAATCAGACCAAGCTTCCTGGCGGAAAAGCGCTGAAGTTTTTCCACTATTGACTCAGTAGCTTTAGACAGCCGCTCCGCCCTGGTGACCAGGAAATTCTTATGTTTTTTCTTTACACTACGAAACATAAGAGCCCCGGGCAGCCCTTCCAGCCCCTCGCGTAGGTGCTTGGCAACTACCGCAATGTACACCTCATTTTCGTATACACTCTTCGTGCTCACGGAGGCCTTATGCGCCTGGTGCAGAGTATCAGAGAAGTCATTGGTTTTGCGCCACTCAAGCTCGCACTCCCCCTTTCTGCGCACGGTATATATCCAAAAGGAGAATCTGGGGTCTCTAACATCAGAGATGCTGGCCCTGATAGAATCCCTAAGAGACTCTAAACTTGAGCCGTACGCATGACTTGCTACTTTGATGATTTGTACCAGCCCCCCTCCCTTGTTCAGTAAAGTGTGTTCATCATAATGGCACGCCGGTGCCAAAAATTCGACGTAAGACGGGCTTTGCCCTTGCTGTTTCTCCGAACGATCTTCCGTGCTGATGCCAGCAACTTCGTCAGCACCCGAGGAAGAGATCTCCTCTTCCTCGTCGTCATCCTTTTTGGGACGGAACCTTGTGATCAGATCACCAAAAAAAGACACCTACTAACACCTACAAAAAAACCGCACATCCCCGCACTCAGAGTACTACTTCCATGTGATTAACATTCAGTGAATCCCAAAAATTGAGTGGGGCATGTCGACACGGAAGACCTCAGGCTTCAGGATCTGTAGCTATATGTTCGTTCCAGCCAATACCCCGCAATCAAAGTCATCCGCGCCAAGGTTTGAGATGCCACCAGCAAACTTAGATACTAGTGTCCCTGCCCCAAAAAATATCGCGGTAAACACGATCAGCATAGCAATCGCGGGCCACGCCAATCTTCCGAAAATGGCCATGATGCTGGATCCGAGTATCACTCCGGTCATGATAGGCAACCCCAGCTTTTGTACAAAAAGCACCACGTTACATATGACTTTGGATACCACTTCACCCTTGGCAACATTTGGTGTTGAGTGCACATTCGCCGCAAAGGCGTCAAACGACATCAACATGCACACAAATACCGACGCGGTTGTCAGGAAAACTTTAAGAATCCCCTTAGACATTTCACCCCCTTTCAAGCACTCACATGTCTACCTTATATAGCAATACGCAAGGCCCATCTACAGTTATGCTTAGTAAATTCTTTAGCTTTTTGTCAGACATGGACAAGCGCTGCCACCTGGGAATTCCAGAATTGCGTAAAATTAGCGTCTGAAGGGTGTGTGCACTCAGGCTACGCCGCCGAAGTGCACACCTACGACCCATTCTACTACCCACCTGTTGATGGCGTACACTCAAAGCCATCAGCGTTCAAGTTCTTCAAGTCGGATATCCCGCCGGCAAATTTGGCAATGATCTTACTCGCGCCAAAGAATATCGCGGTAAACACGATCAGCATCGCAATTGCGGGCCACGCCAGCCTACCGAATATCGCCATGACGCTGGCTCCGAGTATCACACCCGTCATAATCGGCAATCCAAGATTCTGCACAAACAAAATGACGTTGCATATCACTTGCGTAGTGGTGTCCCGTGCCCCTGTTTTCGGGGCGGCGTCTGCATGAGCTGCTGACACCGTGCTACAAGCGATACCAAAAGTCAAAGTTAGTAGCAACATACATGTCCCGACTGTGCGCGAGAAAACTTTAATAAATTCTGACATTACTAACCCCCATTCAGAACCGACTCACACACACCGCATAGGTTCTTCCTACGTGCAATTCACAACTTTCGTATATGGACTCAGATGTCTCTTAATTAGCCGGCCTGCATATGCAAGCCGCCCCAGATGTGTCACAGATGTGTTGAGTCTCTAGTGAGCAACTTACTTTGCTCACAGCTTAGAGGGTGACAAGTTAATTTATGATTAACCAATATTCGTATATAACGCACGTTGCAATATACTATCTCCTAAAGAATGGGATTTCATCTTGATACTTCATAGTAAAATATCGTGGTAACAGTGTAATTTATTATATTCTTGGAATTTCCAGGTGCACTGCACTCGGGCAGGAAGTTGTCAACACTGCAACAGTGAAGCAGTGCATCAGGAACCGTGCACACCTCGCCAGCACAGACGCCGGTAATTTTTGATGTCAGTGTGTGTAAGACGAATGCGGCCGTGGCGCTCAGCTATAGTCAAGTCCGAAAATCTGCGCCGAAAGCCCGGGATGCCATACTGCTGCAATTAACGTTCCTAATTTTTATCTGGAGTTTTGTGCCGCTCATCAGTGTGGCTTAGAAATGATTGGCGGGCAAGATGACCTTGCATCTGCTGACATTATAGTTCCTGGAACTATGTTAGGTGTCCGACTCCGAGAGTGAAGAAAAATATTCGCCGGGCCGTATGGAACCAGCTGCTGGGGCCTCTAAAACCACCAACAGCTGTTAAGATGGATAGTCAAACTCATGGTGTGGTGGAAACGTCCCACCACGAAGCCAGCATGCTCCGTAGTGGGATGTGTCATGTGTTCACGAACACGAAAAGGATGCGGCCCTGTTATCCC
>JBQEQV010000091.1:0-37996 GCA_052043585.1 Anaplasma sp.
AAAAGCCCCTGTCGCTTAGTCTACGCCTCTGCAGAAAATAGGAGACATCTATGTGCACGATGAAATTGCAACAGCGCCAAAACCCGGCTTCCAGTAGCAAGGGGACATCCAGCACCGCATAGTCGCACCCTGCCCTGCTACAATCCAAGAGAAACCGCCGCTGTTTCTTCAGCACAATAGAGTGTATGATAGATTGAAACTGCCTCCATCGGCTATCATGTAACAAAAAGTGCCTCATCAGCTTCTTTCTGGATACGACACCGTCACATACGCAGTCCGGAAAGTACTCCCGCACCAGATCTTTCACCTTCACATCATGCACATACATGTGATGCACTTCCTTATCCGCATCGAACACCGCAGCGCGAAAAAACTTCGCTAATATACCCGCCACTGTGCTTTTACCAGAGCCTATACCGCCGCTGAGCCCAAGTACCACCATACACTGCCTTATAATTCAGCACTATAGTTTATACCACAGCAGTGTTTGCCTACACCACTAGGAAACCGGCGCGGCATACCACTTGAGGATTTTCTATTGCCGCTCAGGCGGCCTTGTGGTGCGCTGTGGATCTACGCACAACGTGGAACGACCCCACTGCCCGACCGATAACAACTGTGTTGAGACCGTTGCCATTAAGGTGCTATACTGCGCACAGATCGTGAGGCAATGTTGAGAAGCCTCGCATGCACTGCAGTTTTACATGATACCACCATATGCAACAGGTTATTGATGCATTGAGAAACGGCCAGATGGTCTGCTTCCCCACGGACACCCTGTATGCCCTCGCATGTAGCGCGCTTGACGAGGAAGCCGTTGAGAGACTGTATGAGCTAAAGAAGCGCCCGCGCAGCAAGCCCATTCCCGTATTGGTGGACGACCTAAGCAAAATGCGCAAATTGTCCTCCATTGCGGAAGAGGATTGGAGAATAGTGGAACAGCTGTCTCCCGGTCCGGTAACATTCGTGGTGCCGTTGTGCAACGCAGAAAGCCTGCCAAAGGGATTTTTCCGAGACACCCTGGGAGTTAGGGTGCCAGATCACAAGATGGCTCATACCATATTGCGGGAATTCGGCGCGCCTGTAGCCGCTACGAGTGCGAATGTGTCTGGAATGCCTGGCGTAGGCAAAGCTGCGGAAATCCCCCAAGAAATCAGGGATCATGTCACAGCACTCATAGAGGATGACTCCGCTGTTAGCGGGGTATGCTCCACCGTCCTGGATGTCAAGACGCGTGAAGTACTGAGAGTCGGCATGATATCGGAACAAGAAATCGCTGACGTGCTTCAATCTTGTTGTAGGATATAATGGAATCAGTCATAGGACACAGTACACAGAAACGTGCTTTGATGGAGAATCAAGGCGTAATTGCATGGCTATTTTGCGGCAAGCGGGGCATAGGAAAGTCTAAGCTAGCTTACGCGTTCGCCAGGCATATACTCAAGTCTGAAACATTGGATGCAAGTCCTGATGTCATGATAGTTGAAAGCTCAACAGAGCCAATAAGCGTAGATAAAGTGCGCGAAATAAAGTATTTTTTACACATGACAGCAGCCAATTCCGACCGAAAAGTGGTCATATTGGATAGCATCGATGGGCTCAGCACAAACTCTGCCAACGCTATGTTGAAAACCCTGGAAGAGCCTCCTAAGGGCTCTGTGATACTCCTCATCAGCCACAATTTGTACGGAGTGCCGATAGTATTGAGATCCAGGTGCGTAATACTGCAATTCCAGGAGCTCAGCCCTGAAGAAACACGATTGGTAATCGAGAAAGATATTCCCGATATATCACAAATTGGGGATAAAGCATCCCTCCTGTACAAGGGTACTCCCGGCATGGTGATGACGGAAGACATAAAGCAAGAGATTGCATTGTATGATAGCCTAATTTCAGCAACACGCACAAAAAGCCTTGCGCCTGTAGGGGATTTACTGGAGACAAATTTACCGCTACACAAGATCGAGCATGTGGTATTGAAGGTCATGGCGAATCTTGTCCACAACGCGCTGGACTGCGATACCAAAAGCGAAGCGTGTAATAGAGGAAATATCATAAATATGTTGGAAAGGTACTATAAAGTCCAGGATTTGTTTCACACAGCTCGCACCATGCATCTTCACAAGAGTGCAACGATTTTTAGGGTCTTCGAGATCGTTATTGGCGTGGGATGAGTGAACAATGTTAATTTACTGTCAATCGTCACGTCACAACGTGCATGAACTGAGCTCTAGTACAACTTATTAGATACATATGCTGTGTGTTTACAACAGAAAGCCATCAGCACTTAATAATGCGTTAGGTAATAGCGACAAATTTAGTTGACTATACGAACTAACCTAATATCCTAGGTCCAATTAACTTATGTCAAGTTAGGAGTTTTATTTATGAGTAAGGAAATCATAGTCAGGGCGTTGATGTCTAGCTTGGGCTTCACCAAAAAAGACTCGAGTAGTGCTTATGATGTGGTTATGTCAGCAATAAAGACTGCCTTGGAGACTAATAACTCCATTCGTTTGCATAACGTTGGCACTCTGCACGTAATCCAGTGCGCTGAGAAAAAATATCACAACCCCAAGACTGGCCACCTGGAAACTCTTCCGCCAAAGAGGAGAGTCAGGTTTCGGTCCAGCAGGAAGTTGTTGGATACCGTGAATGTGTAGGCGGTTGCTTGCTATTGGCTTGTAGCTGAAGTTTCTGGAGATTTTTCCTCAGCGTGTGTTCTTGCTGGACTTGTTTCTTGGCTGCGATGGCTGATGTTGCCAATCGGGGCTTTGGGTTCGTGTTTTTGTGGAATGCGCCTGTTTTTGGTGCTTGGGCGCATCGGCGTGATGAACTGCCTGAGCAAGTGTTTTTGTTGATCGCCGTCCAGACAGCACGGAGCAGCGGGAGCTGATGTTTGGGCTCTGGGGCACGGGTGTGGCGTCGTTTGATGGTCCTGTAGGGTCTCGTGTATCCAGAAAGGCGGCGGGGGCGCGTGGTGACTCTTAGGGATGGGTGCGGTGTTGCGGGCTTGGCGGCCGCGGCGCAAAGAAGGGAAACAGGTACCAGGAGCGGCAGCACGGTTTTGTGGAAGTTTTTGTTTTTTCGTGTGGCGTGGTGCGTGGTGCCGGTGTCTAGCGCGCGGTTGCGATGATTTTCTTCATGTTCTGTACAGCTTCTCTAACGCCGCATGACAGGGATTCGCAGATCAGAAAGTGACCAATGTTTAATGCGGATATGTGTTGCACTTTTGCTATTGTAGCAGCACTCTCGTAGTCTATCCCGTGTCCGGCGTGACACTCTATCCCACAGGAGTGGCTGTGTTCGGCGGCGCGGATTATTCTTCTCAGTTCGTCTTCAGTTCGGTTCAGGCAATATGCCCCCACATGCAGTTCTACCTTGTCCGCGTGTAACCTTTTCGCGTAATCTACCTGATCTTCTTCGGGTTCTATAAACAAAGTCACGCCAATACCGCTTTGCTGCAGGCTCTGCACCACGGGGACCAGTGTGTCAAACAAGCCTTTGGCATCCACACCGGATTCAGTAGTAACCTCTTCCCTCTTTTCTGGAACCAAGCACACATACTGCGGTAGCACTTTCTTCGCGATCTCTAACATTTCGCTGGTGGCCGCCATTTCCAGATTTAAGGGCACGGTAAGGCACCGCCTCAAGTCGAAAACGTCGCCATCTCTTATGTGCCTACGATCCTCTCTCAGGTGGACAGTGATAAAGTCCGCACCAGACTCCACTGCCGCAGTCGCAACATCCACAACACTCGGGTAGCTAGTTCCCCTAAGATTGCGCAAAGTAGCCACATGATCAACGTTAACACCGAGCTGCACGGCAAACTTTCCTACAAAAACCACCACGACGATGGTAAACCAAAACCACTCAACTTTACACAAATATTGTTCTGCTAATTCAGGTGCCGTGGGGATGAGGGTCGAAAAAAGGCTGCTCGACACCATTCGCACACAACCTCGCGCCAGACGCACTTATCACGCGTTCAAGGAGTTGCTTTCACCTCTCACTTCCGTGGAGGATATTGCACAAACTCCACTCCGGACAAGGCTCCATCCCCGAGATCTGCTCAAGAGAAACCTTACATCGGAATAATATTCCTCAGCCATAGCAGCCACAAACGGCATCTTCAACACACCATACACTCCCCCGCGCTCAAGGAAGACCATAGGCAGAAGCGCGCAGAAATCTCGCCATCTATGCCACAGGTGCATTGTGGCAATGATATCCGAGCCCGCTATCCACACGAACCTGATATGTGGGTAGCGGCATTGCAAATTTCGCACCACGTCGTAGCTGTAAATGCTGTTAGCAAGCATAGCTCTCATCCGCCAGTGTCTGGAAATCATACTTTTAACCATAGACAATCTTTCGGCTGAACTGTACTCGCTTTGCGACTTTTGTGGGTTCACTGAAATGATCCACCAGACCTCATCCAGCTGCAGCAATTTTTGTAACTTGTCGGCAACATGGACGTGACCTTTGTGTGGAGGGTCAAACGACCCGCCGAATACTCCCACTGTCGTCACACAGCATCCCCTGTAACGGTAATCAGACGATTCAAAATCATAATTAATGTGGGCGCAACACATTTGTGCTATGCTACCGCGCGTGTGTTGTCCCTGTTGGTAAGTATATGCATCGGCGGGGAGTCGCGCGTCACACCTTTTCAAGACAATCGATGAGCAGGGGGCTTTGCGCGTCTGGAGCTTGCTCGTTCGTCCGCTCAATTGTATAGTTTTTAAGAGATTTTAGCAGGGGTTCATCTATGGCGTACCAACGGTCCGATATCTTAACCAACGAAGAGATTTTTCAGCGATGTCGATTCATTAACGAACACGTCGATAAGGAAATAGGTGATTTCACCGCCTCATTGCTGGGCAGCTCGAACAGTACCCCTACCCCCCATGATAACAATGAAGCGATGCGGAGATTTCTGGACGAGAAAATCAAAAAGTCCATGCAAGAAAAAATTGGTAAAGAGAAGTGCGAAGCCTTATTCAACCACATTGAAGGACTAAAGACCACCAAGGACAAGTTCGACCTGGGCATAGCAGTATACAAGCTCTCCATAGATAACCCCCCGCTCAACTCGATCAAAAACATGTCCAAGGGAGATTTTCAGTCACTGCTAGAAATTATAGATCAGATGATCAAAAACGAGCCGGTGTCACTTGAAGAGCAATATCGCAACATCGATCAGCACGAAAGTGTTTACCGGCAGGAAAAGTCCTCCATGATAGAATTGGCTGCGGAGAAAATAAAGGCCAGCGTGGGCGAGAGTGACGGTGTGATGGGCGCTGCCAAAGGCGGACTTAAGTTTCTGAAGGATAAAATAAGCCCCGGCAAAACCGAAAAAAACTCAGATAAGACAATGATGGACCTTTTATCATCACCGGTAAATGCGGTGCTCATCTGCTTTGCCTTGTGCCTTGTCGGGAGCGGGGGCTGGGTACCATTCGTGCTGTCTACGCAACTTGCTATGTCCGGATTCAGCTTCCTTCGGGGAAATGTTTCAGAAAGCACGCAACCCGGAATTTACAACCCATTAGGCACCTCCGGCAATCGACTCCCTCCAAAACTGTTCACTGGCACTGCAGAAAGGCAGGAGTCCGGAGAATCGTACCAAAGCTCTAAAAAGACATTCACTGACAGAGAGCAAGAGAGAAAGTTCCAACAGAACAATGAAGAGCACAAAGGTGGTGGGAGCGGTGGTCTAGGCCTTTAGCGCAGGGCAGCACCGGCCGCCAACAATACACTACCCTAGTCGGGACTGCATACAAAAGGAGGAAAGCTACCGAAGCATCCTGATGAGCAGATTTATATCGTCGCAGAGCTTAGCGTCGCTCTCCATAAATTTCTCCACCTGCCGTACCGCGTGGATCACGGTAGCATGGTCCCTGCCGCCAAAACTCTTGCCTATATCAGGAAGACTCTTTTGCGTAAGCTTCTTAGCCAAATACATAGCAACCTGCCTTGGCCTAGCCAAAGCACGCAGCCTTCTAGCGGAATACATATCCTCAAGCTTGATGCCAAAAAATTCGGCCACTTTCTTCTGAATCATACCCACAGTAACAAGCTTGTGATTTGCCCGCAATAGATCGGAAAGTATCCCACTGGCAGACTCGATTGTAACATCACTGCCAACCAAAGAAGAATGCGCCACAACCTTATTTAAGGCCCCCTCAAGCTCCCGAATATTGGACTTTATATTCTTAGCAAGAAACTCCAAAACCCCATTAGGCACGTGCACACTCATCTTTTCTACCTTAAGCTGCAAAATACCGAGCCTGAGTTCAAATGTAGTCTCATTGATATCCGCAACCAAACCCCAGCCTAACCGCGATTTGATCCTATCCTCAACTCCATCTAGATCGCTTGGCGACCTATCTGCAGAGATCACCAGCTGCTTATTCTGATCTATAAGCGCATTAAAAGTATGGAAGAATTCCTCCTGAGTACTGTCCTTGCCGCTGATGAACTGCACATCATCGACCATTAACACATCAACGGAGCGAAACTGCTCCTTGAACAGCATTATGTCCTTGCTCCGCAAGGCAGTGACGTATTGATACATGAACTTTTCCGCGGACAAGTACGCGATTTTCCTTTGCGTCGAAGAATTTAGAATGTACCATGCTATCGCGTGCATCAGATGCGTCTTGCCCAACCCTACTCCACCGTACAGGAAGAGAGGGTTGCTCCCGGGAATGGGCGCCAGAGATTCCGCAACCCTCCTAGCCGCAGCAAACGCCAATTCGTTCGGCTTACCGACAACAAAGTTGTCAAAAGTGAACCTGGGGTCCAGTGGAGAACTTAGATGATCGTACGTGCCCCCTACTACAACCATGCCCGAAGCGTCAGCAGAATGCGATGTCGGCGACGAAGTAGCCGCCGGCAGTTTCGTCTCAGCAGCACCTTCATCCACGCAGACATCGACAGAATAAACGGAATCACTCTCCTCACGCCAATATTTTAAGATCCGCTCGAAGTAATGCACAAGTATCCACTCTTTCATGAACCTTGTGGGCACTAGAAGAATTACCTTGCCGTTCTCGTTTCCTGAATAAACTAGCGCACTTAACCAACTGTCATATATGGCACTGCCGTAGAAATCCCGCAACTTCCTCTGAACACTACTCCACGCCGCAAGGTTATCACGATCTAACCTTTGCCCCTCGCGAACTACGCAACACTCAGCAGCTTCGGAACCATCAGTCATACAGACAAACCACAATAATACAAATCCCTACTCCTCCACCCAAATGCTACACAGTCAAACTACACCCTACAGCTCTCCGCACCTCACCCACGGCCCGCCAGAAGAGTCATGAGAACACAATTACATACACACACACCAGCACTAAACTACTACACAGGCCACTAACGACCAAAAACAACCACCCTTTCAAAAGAAAAGCCGCCTTCTATCAAAAACTACACCTCATCCTTGACACGACTTATATCGGGAGCATTAGCATCCTTAATTCCCACTACATGGTATCCAGAATCTACATGGAGAACCTCTCCAGTAGTACCCCTACCCAGATCACTTAGAAGATACGCCGCTGCACCCCCAACCTCTTCAATGCTGGTATTGCGCTTCAGCGGAGAATTGTACTTATTCCACATCAGTATGTAGCGAAAATCACTCAAACCAGCGGAGGCAAGAGTCCGCACAGGACCAGCAGAAATCGCATTCACTCTGATTTGATTCTGACCCAAGTCAACAGCCAAATACCTAACACTGGCCTCTAGAGCAGCCTTACACACACCCATAACATTATAGGAAGGCACCACCTTCTCCGCACCGTAGTACGAAAGAGTCAGGATACTACCACCCCCCTTCATCAAGGCCTCCGCTCTGCGCGCAACAGAAGTCAGTGAATAACAAGAAACATGCATGGACAGCAAAAAGTTGTCCAACGAGGTATCAACATACCTGCCCCTGAGCTCACTTCTCTCCGAAAAGGCTACAGCGTGCACAACAAAATCGACACTACCCCACTCCTTTTCAAGCATGGAAAACATGGAGTCAATAGACTCCTCACTTGAAACATCACACGGAAGAACCAGTCGTGCACCAACGGATTCAGCTAAGGGATCTATTCTCTTTTTCAAAGCATCAGACAAGTACGTAAGTGCCACCTCAGCCCCGTGATCACAAACGACCTTAGCTATCCCCCAAGCCAGAGATCTCTCATTCGCAACCCCAATGATTACGCCTCTCTTGCCATGCATCAACCCATTGGTACGCACAGAAGACCTACCACTTTAAATATCTTCAAGCAAAAACGCGGGAGTGACGAGACTCGAACTCGCGACCTCAAACGTGACAGGCTTGCGCTCTAACCGACTGAGCTACACCCCCACTAGCCAAGCAGAATGCTAATGTCTTACAAATCTATTGTCAATCACAGTTTTGCCCAACCTAAACTGAAAAACATATAATATACATGCGCTTTTTTTTCTCAAAATCACGTGCAAAAATGCACCAGATCCACTCTCCGTAGACACCAGTGTCGCACAGCCATAACATGCATGAAACGTGGGCTATAGCTTAATTCAGGTCACACAAACCCTTAGGAAACCATTAAAATAACCAAAGCAGCATCACAGGCAAACATCCCGCCCATAGCGTACGAGGCGCAACGCTCTTCAATAGATCTCGCTAATCAAAACGGCACATCAGCCATCGCGTTCCACTATCGGATCAGTAGCCATTATGCAACAACAGACTAGCTTTCATCGAGCTTACGTTTGACCAATGCACTTGCAAGCTCTGGATTCGCCTGGCCATTGGTCTCCTTCATGACCTGCCCCATGAAATACCCAAACAGCCTCTCCTTGCCTGATTTATACTCAGAAACCTTATCGGGGTTTTGAGCTATAACGCTGTCCACCACCGAAATCAGAGCATCCTCATTGCTAATTTGCCGCAACCCTCCCTCACTCACTATCACAGATGCAGATTTGCCAGTTGCAAACATCGATGCAAACACCTGCTTAGCAATTTTGCCGGAGATGGTACCGTCAGCAATAAAATCCAATAGCTCTATCAAGCTATCAGCACTGACAGGGGAAGACGCAATGCTTAACCCATGTTTATTGAGAGCACCGAAAAGCTCAGCAGTGACCCATGGCACTGCCAAACTTGTGGCATGCTTAGCTACAACGCGTTCAAAATACGCAGAAATATCCCGATCTGACGATAAGATATCGGCATCGTATTCAGATAGCCCAATTTCCCGCATATACCGCTCCTTCTTTTGCGCAGGAAGCTCCGGCAGCGACGCGCGAATACCCTCAATAAACTCATCTGTAATCTCCACAGGCAGCAAATCGGGATCGGGGAAATATCGGTAGTCGCACGCATCCTCCTTACCTCTTATCACCCTCGTAACCCCTGTATCGGCGTCAAACAACATAGTGCTTTGCTCGACCTCTCCGCCATTTTCAAGAATCTCCATTTGCTTATGCGCCTCATATTTTATCGCCTGGGCCACATGCTTCACGGAATTGAGATTCTTCACCTCAGATCGAATGCCTAATGCGTCATCGCCGACCCTTCGCACGGAAATATTCGCATCACACCGAAGAGAACCGTTCTCCATGTCACCATCGCAGGCACCTATGGCTCTGAGAGTCATACGCAGCTTCCTGAGAAACTCAGCCGCCTCCTCTGGAGAGCGAATGTCGGGCTTTGTAACAATCTCCATGAGCGCAACTCCTGCCCTATTGAAGTCTATGTACGTCTTACTTACCGAGTGTACGCTCTTTCCAGCATCTTGCTCCAGGTGGATCCTCGCTATTTTCACCTTTCTGCCCTGAGCGGTATCAAGAGCGATGTGCCCGTCAGTCGCAATGGGAAAATGAAACTGGGTGATTTGGTAGCCTGACGCAAGATCTGGGTAGAAATAATTCTTTCGATCAAAAACTGAACGCTTATGCACCGTACACGAAAGCGCCAATGCAGTCTTGACCGCCTGCTCTATACAATAAGAATTTAATACAGGCAAAGTCCCCGGCATCGCCACGTCGAGCAGCGCTACCTGAGAATTGGGACTCGTGCACATGGCAGTAGATGCCCCGGAGAAAAGTTTACTCTCGGAGATAATCTGAGCATGCACCTCAAGCCCTATCACCATCTCCCACTTGCGGGTGCTACCCTCCACCGCTCCAATAGTCACTCCATTCCCCCACAAAACTAACCTTTCTTTAGAAGCGTCGTCACCTCCTTAGAGGAAATTACCTTCCCATGCACAACATAGGACTCATGATTATCATCAATTTTGGAGATCTCGTAACAATAATTTACCATGATCCCCATCGAACTCGTCAGCCCCTTCTGAGACCTGTCAGCCATCCAATTTAGCTTCTTAACATAGGCTCCATTACTAAGATGAAAGTGCGCCACCGGATCAAGTACCCGCTTACCCTTCTTCGCGCTAACTAGGTAATAGGCACACAATCGCAAAAACACTCCCTTGATATGAGGAGTAAAACTCTCATATTCATCAACTGCACCCACAAGCGACTGTATCTCGTCCAGAGTTTGAGTAATACCAAGGCCCTTCAGTATATCCTCTTCATGGGAAGCCAAACCCCTCAACCAATGCGAAAACCCAGGTATAGGAGACAGCGTCACATAGGTTTTTATGCTGCGAAATTCTTCGGACAGCTTGCTTACCACCCTCTTGATCAAGAAGTTGCCTAAATTAATTCCGCTAAGGCCAACCTGCGTATTAGATATAGAGTAGAAAACGGCAACTTTGGCAGTCTGTGGGTCCTTATTCGGCAGGCTACCATCCAGCAATTCCTGCACATTGTCCGCTACCGTATCTACGAGGGCAACCTCCACAAAAATGAGCGGTTCCCCGGGCATTTTGTAATGAAAGAATGCGAAACACCTGCGATCGGAGTCCAGTCTATTGTGCAAATCATCCCAAGAGGAAATGGCATGCACCGCCTCATAAAATATCAGCTTCTCCAGTAGAGACGCGGGAGAATCCCACGTTATCTGACACAGATCCAGTAGACCGACATCAAACAGCGAAGAAAGCACGCTCTTCAGATCTCGCTCAAGCGCAAAGAAATCCTCCCCCATCCTGTTAAAGGCAATTACATCCGCTCTCATGTCTACTAGGAATTTTACTCCCTCTGACAGAGACATGAATTGCCGCAAAATCGACAGCCGAGGAGAACGCAGCACATCAATCAATTCAAACTTCAGCTTCTCTTCAAGTGCCGGATCAACGTTGTTTATATACTCATTGATCCTACGATCTACCTCCTCTTTTTTGGAGCCGAATTGATCATTCAGCATCCTCAAAAACTTGGTCTTACCTACATCTGATAGATGCAGGTACAAATTCCCCAATGATATGGTGTTGCGCCTGGCTGTAACCTCACCACCTTTTGGGCTGACGCATTCGTGCATCATTCCCAAAAGCTTATCCACATCCTGGGCCCTGGCTAGGTCACTGCCTATGTTGCCAATCCAGGACATGATGACATCAGTCACCTCACCAACGACCCTGGCCACACTGCTAAGGGTCCTGGATTTTATCTTCAGTAGTGAGCTTTCCACGCGAGCAAGAGCGGCTGATAGAACTCTGCAGTTCTATAACATTTATACAGTTTCGTCTACCCTTAATTGCCCGTTCCTAGGGTCTCCCGCTGTCGTTTGAGAAAAATACACACATAACAAAAGCTTGAACTCGGAATATTACGAGATTAAGATTACTGGCGCTTCTTTGTATGTGGTTTTGTTGTTATGTCCTCAGTTGGTGTAAATAAGGTGATTTTGATCGGGCATTTGGGGAAGGATCCGGATGTGCGCATGATGCAGAACGGCAAGGAGATGGCAAGTTTCTCACTAGCAACTTCCGAGAGTTGGTTGGACAAGGCGTCCGGGAGCCGCACTGAAAAGACTGAATGGCACAACATTGTTGTGTTCAGCGAAGGGCTAGTTCGTATAGTCAAGACCTGCACACGCAAAGGGAGCAAGGTCTACGTCGAGGGTTCCTTACGCACTCGGAAATGGACGGACCAGAGCGGAAATGACCGATACACCACAGAAGTAGTGCTACAAGGATTTAATGCCTCGCTCTGCCTGCTGGATACCAAGGGTGGTACAGGTGGCGGTGCACCAGCGATGTCGGACGCCATGGAGAGCCATGAAGGGGCAGAAATGGGTGCTGCTATTGACGGATGCGACGAAGTTGGCTTTGCCGACGCAGATATGGACGAAATACCTTTCTAGGCATCAGCCCCAGATCGAGCATAGTGGTGGCCAATTTGGCGGAGTCCCACTTCGGTGTATTATGATGAGCGTGGAGTGTCTCACTGGCACTGCTGTTGAGACTATTGACCCTACTCGGTACAGAGCATATCCACCGCACTCACCATTAACAGGTTGCGCTATTGTCAGGCCAGGGTATCGCTTTATGCTGACTTCTAAAATTCGCTATGAAAGGGTAGATTGCTTACGGGAGTGTATGGTCAGACCACGCAAACACTTCGGTACAGTAACAAGCCAGGTGAACAAATTTACACCGGCACTGCCGTTAGATTATTAGCCTCACCCAATATTTTGCACCGACCCCTTCAGCTAATTCAGCCGAGCTTTGACGCAAAGCATATCCACCGCACTCACCATTAGCAGGTGTATGGTTGTGGCCAGCCTAGGGGAGCTTTTTTTCGGTGTACTATGAGCGTGGGGTGTCTCACATCGGCGTCGCTGTTGGGACTATTGATCTTATCCGCCAGGCACGCAATCTGGATTGCTCAGAGCTTTGCCACGTACTCTAAATAATGAAAGTTTATAACGCCCATCCTCGGTAGTGGTGACGCAAAATGCCACCACCACAGTGATAAGCACGGAGCATAGCGTCAGGACAAAAGCAGGCGTAATGCCCGCACCCAAACCCGTCACGCGGGAAAACCATAAACAAATAGCCGGGAACAGGGCCCCCATTAGGTACCCCCCGCTGTAAGCCACAGAAAAACACGTCTGCCGCGCACCCACCGGGAAGATCAAGGCGATGAATGACCCGTACCACCCTAAGTATACGCCAGAAATGAGGTAGAGGGATACGCGCGCAGCTGCATATCCTTGTTCGATAAAGTAGAACGCGGGGTACAAAGAAACGGTTATCAACAGCAAAGATACTAAAAAGTGGCGCCTACGCTTTTCAAAATCGGAAATACGAAGATTCAAGCACGCACAGACTAGCATCAAAAACAGCGAAAATGCATACTCCAGATAGTCGGTCTTACGCCCTAAATCCAGATACACCGTAGGTATGTAATAAGTCCCCGCCGAAAAAGATGCCATAACAATAACCAAAGCCACCGCGCCGATGTTTTGGATAAGAGATTTGAAAACGTTTTCACGGTGCCCTGACGTTTTGTACGCCACATACTCGCCGCTCTCGTGAATTAGGGAACGCAAATAAGGAAGTGACAACCCCATGGCAGCCGCAACCAGCAGCGGAACTCTCCACCCCCATTCATGCATCTGCTGCCCCGTTAGGAACGTTTCACAGATCTTCACCACAAACGTACCCAGTAATAATCCTACGATGGAAAAAGCTATTCTGAAAACCCATACTACTTGCACGCTCCTCCTCTCAACACTCTCAGCCATGAGCACGACGCCACCTACCTCAGCACCGTAGCCCAAACCCTGAACGACCCGAAGTAAAGTCAATGCCAGAGGAGAGAAAATCCCCCACACAGCCGGAGTAGGCAGAAGAGACATACATAAGACAGCGCCCACCAAAAGCGCAGCGGACATATTTAGAGCAACCTTCCGTCCCTTCCTATCACCCAAATATCCGAAAAGAGCCGCTCCAAGGGGCCTGGCCACAAAGGCAGACGCAAAAACCAAGTATCCAAGCAGCGAGGAGACATACGTGCCGTCACCTTGCACAAAAAAGGCCTCCTGAGCAAAAAACACTTCACTGATTATTGCGTTCAAAAGCCCGTAGACAATGAAGTCGTACTGCTCAATGGTATTACAAAGCAATACGGCAAAAACATTCCTATTCAGGCACGAAAGCCAGTCACGTAGCCGATTCATAAATACCATAAGATAGCGCTACTTTGGCATATTGTACCACAAGGTACACCGGAGCTATATAAAAAATTAAGATTTTTTATAGAAAAAACGAAGCGTGGACAACACGACCAGTTTATCCCCATTACGCAACACTTGCCTCAGAACGCAGCATGCGCTCGCGAATTCTCGATAGGAGCTCATACTCCGAAAATCTTGAAAAGTCCTCACGCGGAGAAAATGGAGTCATGCTCTCAGCGTACCGCAATAAAAGGTCTCGAAAGCCCTGTTTCGCAATATCGACAATGAGCGCAAAGTCCCTGATTTCTGTCACTTCAATCTCCTCAGGAGCGATTTTCCAATACGAAAAAGATATTTCGTTCACACCAGTGCTCTCTGAAACGCATACGGCATCCACCACGGGTCTGGATGCAAATCCGTGACGCACATTAACCTGGGAAGGTACCGGACCAACCTTGTAGCACACAACCATGATACCGCCACTCTTGAGGTACTCTACCCTGTCACACTTTGCGACCACCCGTATATCGCTGTTGACGTCCCATACAAAACTTCCATCCGTCTCTACACGGGCAACCATGGACCTTCTCTCATTGTCAAGCTCAAAAAAGTTTGAGGCCATTTTCTCAAATTTTGGCCACCACATAACCTCTGCATACGGATGTTCCGCGGAGATTGCATGGAATTCACGTCTTGCTATCTCAAGTAAAAGGTCGTAACTCCCTTCCTTCTCGACACATTTGAGATACGCACGCAGTATCTTGTGAACAACTTCATTGAAGTTCTTCATAAGCTGCTCAGTATCTACTTGTTTTACAGGATATATCCCCAAAATATAACGCGAGTAAAACGCATATGGATTGCTCACTAAGGTCTCCACTGCCCTGACAGTCAGTAACGACATGGCTTTCTTTCTGATTTCCAATCCAGGGTTAGGCGCAGGTACATCAGGAGCTTCAACCGCGATACTTTCGACGTCGTCACAAGCTTCAACACAAGATGAAGAGCTGCGTAAAAGTATACCCAGATATCTTATCCACACCGGATCCGCAGTGGCTGTGCCGAAAGTTTTCGTGGATCGCGTCACATAGAGTTTTTTCGCGTAAAAGAAGCTGTATAGGATGTACAACAGACGCCCATCGTTCTCCTCTAGGGAGGGTAGACCGAGCTTCGCGCGTGTCCAATTATTTAGCAGCGTGCTGTTAGGCAAGGCAAATTCGCTTTCAGTGAACCCTGAAAATATGACAACATCTCTGCTTACAAGGTTCACAGATGACAGCAAATTGCGTTCTATAGGAAAAAAACTATTTACCAACACCGCACACAAATCTCTATATTTGCGGAGGGAAAACACTTTCACCCCCATGCAGTAGCTATAAAACACGGAAAAGTATTCTACTATCCTCTCCCATGCCCGCCTATGCGCTGTTCCGCGGTCTACACCTTCACCGGTCAGTGCCTTCAAGCATTGAAGATGCGCAGCAGATACTTCGCTTACCGTGTGGCCATCGCGAATCCTAACCAAAGGCTCTATTATCTCAGTGATTTTGGCCCAGAACGCCTCCAATTGCCTGAAATTCTCCTGGATGACCTTGCCTATTGCCTCAAAACCTGTAACGGAATGCTCTCTAATCACCTCCACCTCTAACGCGTAGAGCAATGCCCTGTATTCACCTGTACCATACCCCAACTCCACCAACGGGTGCTTTAGCATATGTAGCAGCTGCACCGAATTGCCGGATGAAAGGACCACTTCCACCACACAAAGTATCAATGTCGATACCGCCCTGTCATAGTCAAAAAGTGCCTTCCGCGAGTGCTCCAAGCTCAGCAGCGACCCTATCCTATAAGCAAGGGAGTCACGACCTACAAATGCGACACACCGCCCACTTGGCGCATCCATTGGGCTGGCACCCCGGCAAATGTCCTCCAGCACAGCCACATCACCGTAAGATTGAAAAATTTCCGCAACCTTAGCCGCTTCTTCGACTTCTGACTCACATGTAATTAGTTTAATGCTGTCGCTGTCACGCAAACTGCTCTGTTGTACAGAATGGCAGCCAAGCTCAAAGTTAAATAGCCGCTCAATAACCTGATTGGGCCTCGCACCGCCCAATTGCTGAACTTCGCTTCTATCAACCCCCAGATCCCGTAGTAGGCACATTAGAAAGTACTGATAGTGCCGGCTATTGAGCGTTTTCCATTTATGCTCAGGAAGAGACAAGTCAATGTACGGAAGCACAATTTTAACGTCCATCAAGGTGCACATCAGAGATTTTAGAAATCTCACAAATAGCTTGCCGAACGCAACACCGGCAAAAATTACCCTCTTGCCCGACAATCCGAGGCTATGCACGAGAGCATCCGTATCTTGACAAGCGTGAGCTGCACCCCGATCGCTGAGCATCTTCCTCCACCATTGGGCCAAATCGTACAGGAAGTGAGATGCTCTGCGGCAACACTCGGAAGAGAATTCATCATCTTTGAGCGCGAGTAGTTTTTCCGGTTCCACGCAGCAGACATACATCTCGTTGAGGGATGTGAGTAGCTCCTGCGCCAGATGAACTGGGTAGTCAAACCCGTGGTTCACGCCCCATTCCTCAATAAATTGCATCAATAGCAAAAGTTGCGCTTCCATCGTCAGCGAAGAACTATGAGCGTTTACAAACACACCTCCACCGATCTCGGAAAATGCTAGGACATCAACATCATGCATGCACCCCAACTTGGACATCTCCTCGCACAGCAAATGCACTTCCTCCGCATCCGGAACAATGATAACGCCAGCTTGCTGGGCAATCGCATACTGTGCAACTACCCCCAAAAATGATTCACTGCAGTGGATGGTAAATACCTCCACCCCGCCGCGTCTGAGTGCCATAGAAACCCAAAAAGCTTATTGCCATGCGAAACGCATGTTACGTGACAACGCATCCGTGCACAATTTTTAAAGGACAAGCCGTCACAGGAACGTGCGCTTACTCAGCTATTGGGGGCACGCTGAGCATGGGAGCGATCCTTTCTATTATCCTGCCAACAACCGGGGCGGCAACTATACCACCGGTGACCCCACTGCCTTTGGGCTCATCTATGACCACCATGATTGCGTACTTGGGGTCTGTCGTCGGGAAGATTCCCAAAAATGAAGCCAGGTTAGCGTCCTTCTTGTATTTACCATCCACCACCTTCATCGCAGACCCGGTTTTACCACCCACAGAATATCCCTTCACTTCCGCCCCTTTCCCAGTGCCATTTTCGACTGCAAGCCTCAATAGCCTCCTCACCTCCTCCGACGTTTCGCTGCTAATCACCTGTCTACTCTTAGTTTTTTTGCCAAGAAGGAGTGTAGCTTCGTGCATTATTCCATAATTCACTATCCCTGCTGCGGCTTGTACAACGTGGACAGGGGTGACTGCAATTCCGTACCCGTATGATGCGGTGACTGCGGCGCTCGCCGGCCACTCCCTGGGAAAAATCGGGGACCCAGTTTCAGGAATTTCTAGGTTTAGATTGGACAGCAGCTCCATCTTCTTAAAGTACTCCAATTGCACGTCCTTCCCGAGATCTGCGGCGATTTTGGCCATGCCTATGTTCGAGGATTGGACAAAAATCTCCCCAACACTCAACATGGAGCGTGGTGCCTTGTACGTATCGGTGATCTGATACCGCCCCATGGTCAATGGTTCGGAGACATCAAAGGTGTCTTCAACAGAAATCCTGCCCGAGTCCAGGGCGCCCGCTAAAGTGAATAACTTGAACACCGAACCCATCTCGTACACACCTCGAGCGGCACGATTGAATTTCCGGCGACTACCGGCCTTGGAGCAGCTGTTGAGGTCAAAATCTGGGAGGCTAACCAGGGCAAGTATTTCACCGTTCCTCACATCCATAACAACCCCCAAGCCCGCAGATGCCTCGTGCTTGTTCATCTGGTATAGCACTTCCTCTCTTACGACATTCTGCACTCTAACATCAACAGAGAGCCTGACGTCACCCACGGTTCCGAAGCTGTCGGCGTATTTTTCTATGCCCGCAATACCCTTACCATCGGAGTTCACGTAGCCCAACACATGTGCGAAAAGCTCTCCATGGGGATATACGCGTTTAGTTTCCTCAGTAAAACTGAGGCCCTTCAGTCCCAATACCCGGACTGCGATTTCCTCCTCAGATGTGACATCGTGTTTGATCCAAACAAATTTCTTCTGAGACGTCAGCAATTTGCGCACACGCTCCTTGTCGTAACCAAGTGCAGCGGCCAACTTTTCTGCAGCAGATTCTGGGTGACTTATCCTTGTCGCATCAGCAAAAAGCGATACGATAGGCACATCCATGGCTAATATCTCGTCGTTGCGATCCAATATCATAAATCTGTGACTAGCCTTAGGGCTTTTTTTGCCGATGGTGACCTTAACCTCCCCGGGTGCCATTACCGTGAGCATGACCAGGCGGTACACTATAACAACAAAAAAGATCAAAAACGGCACAGCGGCCCATATTAGGCGCTTTCTACTCTTATGCAGGTGTGCATTTCTCGACTTAAAGCACCCTAGGATTTCCTTTATTCTGTCCATACAGAAATCCCTGGAATCAAACCTTTACGCAGGTATAGACGCTACATTCAATCTCATCAACTAATTTCAGCTCAATAACGACGCTGCAAGCACCTACATCGGAATTCTGGCGCGAAACATCCTCCACGTATCAAGAGTGCGTATCAAAATGAATTGATGTATACCGTCAAAAAAAATAAACTCGGTGGTTATCTTAGTGGACGACATAATGCAATTCCCCAAAATCAGACTCAGGCGCAGGCGCTCTCGCCCTTGGATCCGCGATATGGTGCGGGAGACTACCTTGCGTGCTGGCAATCTTGTGCTACCTATATTCGTCCATGAGCATAACGAAGAACGCACTCCAATAAGGGACCTGGGGTGCATGAAGCATGTGTCAATTTCGGGCGCCACAGATCTTGCGCGCAGAGCATTTGAAGTTGGAATTAATGCCGTCATCTTGTTCCCATCAGGATGCAAGAAATCAGCCGATGCTGAAGAGGCCTATAATCCGAATAATTTGGTCTGTAGGGCAATACGCAGCATCAAAAGCGCAGTGCCGGAAATTGGGGTGATGGCTGATGTCGCTCTTGACCCGTACACGCTTTCTGGCCACGATGGGATAGTAATAGACGATCGAGTGGATAATGACGCAACTATCCTCGTTCTCTGTAAACAAGCCGCAGTGCTTGCCGCTGCCGGATGTGATATGGTTGCCCCATCAGACATGATGGATGGCAGAGTGGGTGCCATCAGAGAGTTTCTGAACAATTGCGGGTTTAGCGATGTGTGCATTTTGTCCTA
The DNA here is from genome assembly GCA_052043585.1 of Anaplasma sp. GTDB lineage: Bacteria > Pseudomonadota > Alphaproteobacteria > Rickettsiales > Anaplasmataceae > Anaplasma. Next base: position 19,441 of record JBQEQV010000091.1, read on the forward strand.
CGCTGCAAAGTTCTGCTCGTGCTTGTACCAACCATTTCGCGAAGTTGTAGGTTCTCGTACCCTATCCCAGTCCATCGACAAAAGTACGTACCAACTCGATATAGCAAACGCTAGAGAGTCCCTACTAGAGGCACAAATGGATATTGAAGAAGGTGCAGATATAATAATGGTCAAGCCCGGAACGTTTTACCTGGATGTAATTTCCGCAGTCAGCGCAAATTTCGACGTCCCAGTCTTTGCGTATCAAGTTGGAGGGGAGTACGCAATGATCAAGGCAGCATCGATGAACGGATGGATAGACTATGACAAATGCATGTATGAATCCCTTATCAGCATGAAGCGCGCGGGTGCCAGGTGCATAATTACCTACGCAGCGCTAGAAATGGCGCAAAAGTTGGCTTCCGGCACGGGGAACATCTAATGACAAAAATCTTCATCGGGCAGTTTAATCATAACCCACAGAATGTCCAGGGTAACTTCGAAAAAATACTTACGGGATACATAGCAGCCTCGGACTGTGGGGCCAGTGTCGCGTTGTTCAGCCGGTATGCGGTATCTGGATACATTGAGGCAATTACCCCATCGTCCCGGGAGCTGGCAGATTTGTATCGCAAATGCATTGATGACCTTGCGCTGTATACACTAAACAGGAAAACTTGCGCGATTATCAGTAGCATAGAGGAAAAAGATGGAAAATTACTTGATGAAGTTGTGTACCTGCTATCAAATGGCGTTTCCCAAAAACTAATGAGTGTTCCAACGTACATGCAAGACCCGCAGGGCCATGTAGTATTTCATATCAACGATTTATCGGTTGCGCTTCTTCTGGAGCCAAGTTCAACGGCTGCATTAGAGGAATTACTCAGCAACATACACGAAAATGTTGATCTACTGGTGCTAATGGGAAAATCTACCTACGGCTGGCCGCGCGTTTTACATGCATGCAGGACGCTTGCCAACAAATCCTGCGGCGGGTTGGCATATGTAAATTTGCTGGGCGGATATGGAGGCAAAGTGTTTGCTGGAGGGTCCATGGTATGCAGCAGCAAAGGGGTTCACCTATGCCCATTGTGGGAGGAAAAAACCGAGAGTGTGGAGTGCAGCGGCTCCGCAAATTTCAACAATGCTAATATCACCGCCTCCATACCCATCAGTGCCGAATTGGATTACGGGACCCTCGTACTTGCCCTTAGAGATTACGTACACAAAAGCGGATTTGTCGGTGTTACCATGGGCATGTCAGGAGGCATAGATTCGGCGCTGGTAGCCACTATTGCCGCAGACGCTTTAGGCCCACAGAACGTACATACCTTCATGCTTTCCACCAGGTACACTCCCGACTCTAGTATTAACCATGCGGCTAAGTGCGCAGCTAACTTGGGTGTGCATCACACTGCAATTTCAATAGAAAGCGTGTTGACCCCTTCATTTGAGATTCTCAACAGCTTACTACAGGATTCTAAACCAAAATTAGAAGATGCTACCGAGGAAAACATACAATCGCGAATACGAGGCATATTCCTGATGGCGGTGAGTAACAGGATGGGAGTATTGCCGCTAAGCACCGGCAACAAATCTGAACTGCTGACTGGATATGTGACTCTGTACGGGGACACCTGCGGAGGTTTTGCCCCGATAAAAGATGTGTACAAAACCAGGGTATACGAGCTGGTGAGGTGGAGAAATAGCCACATACCAGCTCATAGCCTTTGCAAAAAAACTGCTATCATACCGGAAGAAATAGTGCGCAAACCCCCGTCAGCAGAGCTGAAGCACAATCAGAGAGACGAGGATGCTTTGCCCGAATATTCGGTGCTCGATCGCATATTGCACCTGCTGGTCGATTCCGCCATGAGACAGGAAGAGATAATACGCCTGGGATTCGACGCCGATGTAGTAGAGCTAGTGGTAGGCTTAGTAAAGAAGTCGTCCTTCAAACTCCAGCAAGTACCGCCAGGCCCGTGCGTACCATCTCATGAGGACATGGTGTAGCTCTTACGGCTCCAAGAGCGATGTGCTTGCCCACTTATCGGAAGATTGCAAAGCTGAGAGACTGCTTTAAATATCCTATGTTACCTCTTGTGTATCTGGTCTTTTATTCAAATTCTCACAGTCCGAAACGCGGCTCTCACCTGCCTGGAGCTTCTCCATAAAAAACTTCGCCCTTTCCAGAGTGCGCTTTGGGAATCCCGCAAGCTCGGCAACGTATATGCCGTAGGACCGATCTGAAATTCCGGGCACAAGCGTATGCAGGAACACCGTCTTGCCCTTCCATTCCTCTATCTTCATGTAAAAACACCTAACACACTGCAGATGAGAGCTCATCCTCGGCAGTTCGTGATAGTGCGTAACGCATATAGCCCTGCTTTTTATGACATCATGTATGTGCTCTATCACGGCCAAAGCTATGGAAAGTCCATCATGAATTCCCGTACCTCGGCCAATTTCATCCAGGATCACCAGAGACCTGTCAGTGGCTTGATTGAGAATGGCCGCAGTCTCCGTCATTTCAACCATAAAAGTGGAATACCCCAGTGTTATGTTGTCAGACGCACCTACCCTGCTGAAGATCTTGTCCACAATTCCGATATGCGCATAGCTTGCAGGAACGAAAGACCCTATGTGAGCCAATATAGCTATTAAAGCATTTTGCCTGAGGAAAGTACTCTTACCTGCCATATTGGGCCCCGTAATGAGGCACAGGCGGTTCTCCCTGGAGAGATCTGAATCATTTGCAATAAAGTGCGTACCCATTTCCACAACCGGATGGCGCCCCTTTTTGATCGTAAATTCTGTACTATCATCTACAATAGGTCGTACGTACTTGTGCTCCGCAGCAAGTTCTGCCATGGAAGACAACACATCTAGCTCTGCTATTGCCCCTGCAGCCAAACTTATACTTTGAGCTTCTTCTAAGATCTTAGTGCATAACCCCTGGAAAATCTGAATTTCAAGCTCTATAATCTCGCTTCTAGCAGCAGCGATTTTTTCCCCTAGATCTCGCAGCGCCACCGTAGTGTAACGTGTCGTGTTGGCTAAGCTTTGTCTGTGTATAAAATGCTCATTGTCAATCTTGTACGACGCAGGAACCTCTACATAATACCCAAGCAGGTTGTTGCGCGTGACTTTCAGGCTGCTCACACCAGTGAGCTCACGGTACTCATCGCGCAATTTCTGCACCAGTATGTCTCCATCTCTCTCAACGTGCACCATCTTTGCAAGATGGGGGTTACATGATGGGTTCACAAACCCCCCATCCTTGACGTTTGTTATGTTGTTTTCTACAAGCGTACCATCTATCAATTTCAGGAGCTCGCTAGGGTCACCAAGTTCCTCAGCGATTCGCGCCAACATGGGATTATCGATCCCACACATCAGTCGCATCAGCTGCAAAATCTTTGTCAGAGCCCTCCCTAGCATATACATATCCTTTGGCGAACACCGTGACAGTTTCACTCGAGTAAGTATGCGTTCCATGTCAGGCATCGAGTGAATTGCACCTCTGATGCTTTCACACATTATCTGGTTCTTGATGAAGAACTCCACCGCATCTTGCCTGCTGTTGATAACATGACAACATGCCGAAGGAAATGAGAGGTATCGCTTCAAAAGCCTGCTGCCGATGGAAGTAACAGTGCGATCGATGGCAAGCGCCAATGACCCCTTCTTCTCACCGGATTGAGTGCGGAACAACTCAAGATTCCGGAGCGCGGTGCTATCTATGAACATAAAGCTCCCGCCGTCACACGTTTTTGGATAATTCAACTTAGGAAGATTATCCTTCTGCGTCATGCGCACATATTCCACCAAAGACCCACAGGCGGATATTTCTGCATCACTGAAGTCACCAAGCCCCCGCAAGGTACTGACTCCATATATGCTACACAAGACTTTCTCTGCCTTGTTTACATCAAAAAAACTCTCGCTATGGCTCGTGATCGCGCACTGACACCTTCGTAAAATTAATTCTATCTCCTTGCGCTCCCTGAGCTTATCGGAAATCAGCAGTTCCCTGGGACATACCCTTTGTATTTCACTGTCTAGATTTCCCAGCTTGCTGGTACAAGCGTTAAATACTCCGGCAGACAAGTCCATCCACGCAACACCGTAGTCATCTCCCAGATTTGATATACATACAAGGTAGTTGTTTTCCCTTTCATCGAGCAGTCCATCCTCGAGCAGCGTGCCCGGAGTCACGACCCGAACCACATCTCTTCGCACAAGAGCACGTCCACCTCTCCTGCGTGCTTCTTCAGCAGTTTCAAGTTGCTCACATATGGCAACCTTGTAACCCAACTTTACCAATTTGCCCAGATAGTTATCGCTACTGTGAAACGGCACACCGCACATTGGAGCATCTGCTCCCCTTTGCGTTAGAACGATATTAAGAGCCTTGGATGCTATTATCGCATCCTCAAAGAATAACTCGTAGAAGTCCCCAAGCCGGTAAAAAAGCAGGCACTCTTTGTACTGTTCCTTTAGCGCTTTATATTGCCTAAGGATGGGAGTGTACTCTGTGTTGTCGTTCATCTTAACCATGTATTAACCTTTGCGTGTTTAAGTATGCGTTAACCTTTGGCGTGCCCCGGGGTGCGATTCTACACTCAATGCCGGGTGTGCACATCAGGATTTTTGTATTTGTGCGGTGGTTTTTAGTGTTTTGGTTTTGCATCCCGGGTGTTGAATGCCTATAATCCGGGAGATTTTGGAGTTCCTACCTGAGGTCTGTTTGTGGTGGGAATATGTAGTCCGGCGTTGGGGAGCCACTCTGGCGGTGACGCACCACGGATTTGAACGGGCGCCTTAGCGCGTTCTGTGTGCACAGAGGTTTCGGGCGTGGCGCCTGGTGTTGCCGGTCCGCCGGCGGGTAGGACAGAGAAATGCGGGCATGAGTACGGGGGGGTTGATATGAGTGTTGGAGACGGCAGGGGGTTTAAGCAGAATGCCGGCAAGGCAGCAACAAAGGTCGCAAAGGCCTTGGGAACTGTCGTGGGAGCGGCTACCACCCCGCTAAAGACCAATGAGAATGCTGCCAGTGCCAGGAGTGTCGGTAGGAACATAGGTAACGTATTCGGCAAGATCAGAGGAAAGGGCTCTCCTTACGCAGAAGAATATGACCAAATACTGAATTCGCCGAAGGAACGCAAACGCGGCAACGACATAAGCCCGTCATACGCCAGGGACGGAAGGCTGGTCGTCAGGATGGGCAGTCAGATGTTCAGCGAGGGTGCGCTGGAGATGTTAGACGCGGCCGATACCAGCCCAGAAGGCAAGATAGACCCTAGTAGCAAGGGGTTTTACAACGGTTTTTCTAGGATCTCTGGATTTGATTTTGAACGTTGGAAGGATAACAAGGACGCTCATGCTGGATACAAAAAGCTGTGCGATCTGAGAGCAGAGCTGAAATCTTCAGGCGGAACCATAGCAGTCGAACGCACACAGGATGGATTCGGTAGGATGCTGAAAGTTTCCTTGAACGTGCAAGGCAAGACTGAAAAAGAAATACAAGCTGAAGTAGAAAAGGTTTTTAATTGCCTGGGGATGAAGGGTAACACGCTTCTGGCTGGTAGCATAGCAAAGGCGCTGATACGAGAGAGGGATAAGGGCCATAAAGGCCAGGAAAAACACGTCAGCAGCAAGCTTGATGCACAGGCGAGTCCTGATGCACCAGCGGCAAGTCCTGGTGAGGAGAGTGCAACTGGTGTGAGTGACGAAGTGCCTTTGGCGGACTGGGAATCTGCTCAGGAGTCCAGCGTCGCAGATTCAGGAGTTGACAGTCCCGGGCTTGGCATGGATAGTAGTGGAGGATTTGAGACGGAGAGTGACGTGGCTCATGGTTTAGGTGTGGCTAGTTCCAGCTCCCAGGTCGAGGAAATACCTGTGGAGCACTTTTCTCTGAGTGTACCCACAGGGCACGCAACATCCCAATTCGCTCCTGGGTGGAATGGCAGCAGTGCCGCAGAGCGGCAGACGGACTTCCTCAATAGTCTAGAGAGTGGTAAGAAATCTCAAGGTAGTGAGATGGCTCAATCGGAAAGCCCTCAGCAGAGTATCGACCTAGATGTTCACGCTGCTTCCTTGGGACTGGACGGTGTGACACAAGGACAGGAAGCCAAGTCCGGTACAGCATTTTCTCCTTCTGCCGGACAGACAGCCGTAGAGCGCGCGTCATCCCACAGTAGGGAGGTGTAGTACCAGCGGTGACAGAGCCTTATGATGACAACAACATATTCGCACGCATTTTGAGGGGTGAACTACCCTGTCGCAGCGTGTATGAGGACGAGCGGGTTTTGGCCTTTCACGATATTCACCCAGAGGCCCCAGTGCATGTTTTGGTGATTCCCAAGGGCAAGTACGTGTCATACGACGATTTTGTAGCTTCAAATGCTGATCTGGCGGCTTTCTTCAAGACGGTTGGTGTAATAGCAAGACAGCTAGGTCTCGCCCAAGGGGGATATAGGCTAGTGACTAACCATGGGAAGTCGGCTGGGCAGATTATCCCACATTTTCATGTACACATACTGGGTGGCTATTCAGGCTCGAAGCGCGCGGAAGACGCGCAATAAACGGCCGTACGCAACCGATTAAGGGGTTTTGTAGTTGTAGCTTTTTTTATATTGCCCTAAAGCGAAAGGTGTGCTACCTGGGGCCCACAAGCCCAGGGAAGCATGGCATGAAGCTTGAGGGAGTCTTCACGGCATTAGTAACACCTTTCAAGGACGACCTGTCGCTTGATGAAGCAGGGTTCGCTTCACTTGTGGAGTGGCAGATCTCTGCGGGGGTGTCTGGAGTGGTGCCCTGCGGGACTACTGGGGAGTCAGCTACTCTCAGTTTTGATGAATACGGCAGGGTCGTGAGGCTATGTGTGGAAGCAGTCGGGCTCAGGGCACTGGTCATAGCCGGAGCCGGGTCGAACTGCACTGCCGGAACCATAAGGCGGGTCTTGTTTGCCCAATCAGTGGGGGCAGATGCTGTTCTCTTAGTAGCACCCTATTACAACAGACCGAACAGCGAGGGGGTGTATCAGCATTTTAAGACCATACATGACGCCACGAATATACCCATAGTCCTGTACAATATCCCAAAAAGAACAGCCATAGACATGTCCGATGCCACAATTGCCAGAATTGCGGCGTTACCCAGGGTGGTGGGGATTAAGGATTGCACCGAAGCAGAAAGGGTGGTTGCCCTGAGGAAGGTCGTTCCTGAAGAATTCGCGGTGCTATCGGGAGAAGACGAAACAGTATCGGCCTTTTACGCCAATGGAGGGTCTGGGTGTGTCTCTGTTGCGTCCAACGTTGCGCCAGAGGCCGCTTTAGAGCTCTATACACTTCATCGACTATCGAAACTTAATGAGGCACAATTGGTCAATCGCAGTTTCCTGGAGTTAAGCAAGGCGCTGTTTTGTGAGCCGAACCCCGTACCCACAAAATACGCTCTCAGCCTCATGGGCAAAATATCCCCAAAAGTGCGTCTGCCGCTTGTGGAGCTAGCTGATGAAAGCAAATTGATCGTCAGAACGACGCTAGAAAGATTGAATCTGCTGCGCGCCATGGCGGATATGCGTTAACCGACGCGACATTTCTGTCACGTCGCGTCTCAGGTCAATTGCCTGGAAGACACACACTAACTTGCACCCAATCCTCAGTCCGTCTACATCAAAACCCAACTTGAAACGATCGGGGATTTTGCACCGTACCACTATTTAGTGCTTACACACACCGCGCAAACCCGCCAATAATGCGCTGTATGTCGGCACCGTTCGGGGCAACTATCCGACGTGCCTGACATCCCTGCTGCGCATTTCTTTGATCATTATCACAGGGGTTACATGACAACAATATCAGATCTCGAAACCAAAGACAGTCCCGCGGAGTTCACGCATCCATACACCGAATGCCAGGAAAAAGTGGATAATGGGCCCGCAGACACCCAGCCTTCCGTAGCTGTATTAGCGAAACACATGGAGGAAATAAGTTGCAAATTTGACCGGCAGAATGACCGCTTGGACAGGCTGGAAATCGCTGCAAAACGCATTAATCTCCACGAAGATCCAGAAGTCCTGCAGTACAGGTCACTGCGAGAATATGTACGCAGCGGCCAAGTCACCAATCTTGCGCAAAAGAGCCTTGGTAGCGGCGTGGAGCTAGCATTTTTATTTCCCAAAGAAATCTCCATGCACATAGATAAGCGTCTGGCCCAATACTCGGTCATGAGAAAACTATGCTCAGTAGAAAAGATATCTGGGGATAGCCTGGAGTGCTTCATCACAGACAATAAGGACACTTTTGTGGGATGGACGGGGGAAATAAAAGGTGATACCGAAGCTCCACAAATCAACAAGACCACCGTGTATTTGCACGAGTTGTACGCGCAACCACAGATTGCAAAAAAGTTACTAGACGACGCACTGATAGACATGGAAAGTTGGCTCATTGACAACTTGGTAGATGCGTTCAGCAGAAAGGAAAATGAGGCCTTCATATCCGGCAACGGAACGAAGCAACCCTTAGGCATCCTAGCGTGCGCGGAAGGCACAGATGCCGGACAAATAGAGCGAGTCAAGACCAAAAAATTAGATAGTGATGCCTTGATATCCCTATACTACTCCTTGAACGAATATTTCGCCGGGAGAGGCGCTTTCCTAATGCACAGAAGCGTGCTGCAGGCGATAAGATCGCTCAAATCCTCCTCCGGGCAATATCTGTTACAACCAGGACCGCAAGGAGAAGAGACGTTGCTCGGAGCACCAGTGTATCAAACATCGGATATGCCACTAGTCAGCAATACAGCTTTGCCGATAATAGCATTTGGGGACTTCAAAACCGCATATAAAATCGTGGAAAACCGTGATATGAGGGTGTTGCGCGATCCGTTCACAAACAAATCTTTCGTCACGTTCTACACCACAAAACGCGTGGGAGGTACCTTAATCAATGGCAGTGCAATCAAGCTACTGATGGTGGAAGGGGCTGCTACATCGCACTAAAGGCTATTGATCTTATGTAACAGCTCTCAACAGCCATCCCTGGGGGAGGTATCGCCTCGGTGCCTCCCCACAAACTCGCCTATATACTCACAGCACCCACAATCCGAGGTTACGCAAACGTACCACGCAGAGACACCTCACCACCAGAACACCAAGCTATAACAGCCGGCACTATCACCCGAATATTGAGCGTATCACCGCTTGCTGCTCCACGATATGCGTGCTTGTATATCCAGTTGCGGTCGACGCGGACTCTGGCCTGCCTACATATGACACCGATCCAGCAGTGCCGGCATTCCGCATTGACTCTTCAATTCGGTCACGCACAAAACTCCAGCCCCCCATGTTGAAGTGCTCCTCTTGGCACCATATGACCTGCGCCCCTTCGTATTTTTTCAGTTCGTTCGCCAATAATTCCGTGGGGAACGGATAATACTGCTCCAGCCGCAAAAGTGCTACATCACCCCTATCCGCCCTGGCTTCTAGAAGGTCATAGTAAATTTTGCCGCTACAGATCACGATTTTACTGACCTTCTTGGAACCCGAAACTTCCTTGGAAACTTCTCCTATCACCGGAGCAAAGCCCCCTTCGAAATCAGACAATTTTGACACAGCCATCTTGTGTCTAAGTAACGACTTAGGAGTCAAGATCACCAAAGGTTTTCTGAAATCCCTGTGCAACTGCCTGCGCAACACGTGGAAATAGTTCGCCGGGGTTGTACAATTGACAACCTGCATATTATCCACCGCGCAGAGTTGCAAAAACCTCTCAAGTCTGGCGGAAGTGTGCTCCGGACCCTGCCCTTCGTACCCATGTGGCAACAGAAGCACCAATCCGCTGGAGCGTAGCCACTTAGTTTCTGCAGCAGCAATATACTGATCAATGATAATCTGTGCCCCGTTCGCAAAGTCACCAAACTGCGCCTCCCACATAACCAATGTGCTTGGAGAGTCCAGACTGTAGCCATATTCAAAGCCCATTACAGCATATTCTGACAGCGGGCTGTTCATAATTTCAAATTTCGCCTGCGTTACACCAAGATTATTCAAAGGGGTATAATATTCCCCTGTGGCCTGATCTACGAGCCTTGCATGCCGATGTGAGAATGTGCCTCTAGCACAATCCTCCCCGGACAGGCGCACCCTGAACTCTTCTGCCAAAAGTGACGCAAAAGCAAGCGCCTCGCCTGTCCCCCAATCTATTGAGTCACCCTCTAAGCTTTTGTGCCTCATTTCCATGATTTTGGATATTTTCGTATCGACACTGAAGCCTTCGGGCACGGTGAACAGGGCCTTGGCTAGGGAACGCAACTTGCTTGCGGGAACCCCGGTTTTGGAAATGTAGTCACTGAACTGCCCCGGCGCATGGTATCTCAAATCTTTCCAAGCACCTTTAAACCAATCGGCCTCTGCAGGCTCATATCTCGAAGATTCTGTAAACGCCTCGTCCAGCTGCTTGCGGAACCCATCGCGCAGCTTGTTGAATTCTGCCTCCGTAATCACCCCTTCGGCTATCAGCTTCTCCGCATACAAATTTGCCACAGTCTTCCGCGTGGAAATGCATTTGTACATCAGTGGTTGCGTGAAAGACGGTTCATCGCCTTCATTGTGCCCATATCGCCTATAGCAGACTATATCAATAACCACATCCTTTTTGAATTTTTCTCGATATTCTACAGCCAAGTCCGTTACTAGCGACACTGACTCTGGATCATCTCCATTGACATGAAATATCGGAGCATCCACCATTTTCGCAATATCTGAACAGTAGGTAGAGGTCTTTGTTTCCTTAGGATTTGCAGTGAAACCAACCTGGTTGTTGATTACTATATGCACTATCCCCTGCGGAGAATAGCCTTCGACACCGCTTAAAGTGAACCCTTCTGCCACCACGCCCTGCCCTATGAAAGAGGCATCCCCGTGGACAAGCACCCCGAGAACCGAATGACCGGCGTAATCGCTCCTGGCCTTCACCCTGCCCATCACAATGGAGTTCACCGATTCCAGACTAGAAGAATTGCACGCCAATGACAAATGAACGGATCCACCCTCAACCTCGCGGTCATGAGAATACCCCAAGTGGTACTTGACGTCCCCGGATATCTCTGCAGACATTTTCGGATACGCCATTCCCCCAGAAAACTCGTGCATCACCGCGGCATACGGTTTGCGCATCACCTTAGTGAGCACGTTCAACCTTCCTCTGTGTGCCATCCCCAGCACAATCTCCTTGACTCCAAATTTGGGCGCATGGGCGATAATCCGTTCAAGAGACACGATAAAAGAATCACCGCCTTCAATGGAAAAACGCTTGTATCCGGGATATCTGGTATGCAGAAATTGCTCAAACAGTTCAGTCTCCTGCAGGTGGCGCAGCATCTCTTTCTTATCCTCAGGTGACGCTGCTTTACTGACATTTTCAATCCGATCTTGAATCCAGTATCGCTCCTCGTCGGAACTTATGTGCATGAACTCGAAGCCTATTTTCCCGCAATATATCTTCTTGAGTTCCTTCACGATGGAAGATAGCGAAACCCCGGACCTCATCCACTGCTGCCCTTTGCTCCCCATCATAGAGGCAAGGTATTTTTCATGATTGGGCTCAACACCCTGGACTAGACCCAGAGGATCAAGATCCGCAGAAAGATGCCCATAGGATCGAAAGAAGTTCAAAACATGCAGGGTATTATCTGAAGTTGCAAACAAACCAGCGCCGTGAGCAGCGGCAGACGACGTCGCTGCCCCCGCCACCCCATTACTAGCTGGCAAACCAGTGAAAAGATCCTTCCATCCATCGGGGATCTCCGTTTCGCCTTCCTCATATCCCCGAAACACCCCTTCTATGAAGAGCGTGTTGTCCCCAGAAAAGCAACTCTCCTCTCTATCATAAGACATCGCTACTACTCCATTCCCTAAACCATTTCAAATGCAGGCGCCACACTATTGTGTCGCCCGGAGCTTCACCATCCAGGTACCAACACTACTTCACGCTACACCGACACATGACTTTACTGCTTACCCGCAGCACGGCCTCATTCTATTCTTCATTGAGGAGTTTGTATATAAATCTCCCCAATGACCAAATAGTAAAGCTCAGAAGCGCAACCATTCGAGAAGGTCGGATAAATGAAGGATATAACACAAGAACTATTGTCCCATGTCTCACAAGAGATTATAACAACTGCATATTGCTGCAAGCTAACCCTGAAGGATAAAACCACTATAGGGCTGACAGACTGTGATTCAGACCTCAATTTTGGCAAAATTCTATATAGCTCAGTCAACAGTATCAACCTGGGTCCTGTGTGCGATAGTAGCGACGTAAGCACAGCACACGTTGAAGTCATAGCGGGCAACCTCATTGCCCAGGAAGGCATGTCAGCAGAGAGCTTCGACCGCGCAGCGGCAGAGATCTTCCTGGTCAATTATGAAAACTTATCACAGGGAAAAATGGTGCTGTTCAGCGGTACTATCGCCGAATTTACTACTTGCGATGATCGCATTAAACTCACATTGGAGGGAGCTAAGCACGCACTCTTAAACAGAATCGGGGAATTGTTCTCACCTCACTGCAGAGCGCAACTGTGCGATAGCAGGTGCGGGCTCGCGAAGGAAAGATTTACCTTTCAAGGCTCGATCGAAAAAGTAGCTGGGCCTCTGGCATTTGAGGACACTAAATTACCCCACATGGACGGTTATTATAAGCACGGCGTCGTCACATTTTCCAAATCCAGCAACCGAGGAATATCCATAGATGTTCGCGATCACAGGGGATATGCTGTGCATTTGGCTGAACCTGCTCCACACCCCTTCCTAGTCGGAGACACGTATTCGATCATAGCCGGATGTGATAAAAGCTTTAGTACCTGTAGGACAAAATTCGACAACGTATTAAACTTCCGGGGAGAGCCCCACGTGCCGGACCTGCATTCCATATACCCGCCCATGGATCCTTGAGGCTTTCACACATCGCCCGCCAATGCGGCCACTTCGCAGCCTCATTTGTGCTCAGCAACGCTAGCAGTGCATGCTAACATCGGAACGTTCCTCTATCCTACTTTTTGCGCCTCAACACACACGTAGGCAACGCGGAACAAGCGATGCAAACTCACTTTGGTTCAATATGTCATCATCAATATTTTCGACTGCGGTAAACGCAATTGGCGACTCCGTACTGAAATACATGACCAAAAATATCGAGGAAATGCTCGGCCACTCAACGGGTGGTGCTTCCATCACCGAAAAGCCCATTATCGGGAAGCAGAGCTCTCTGCAGGAAATAAAAATCCAAACATCCACATACGGCAAGATGATCCCAGAAGTTTACGGAACTACGCGCATATCGGGCAATATAATATGGGCCTTACCGGTGAAATTCACAGAACACAGAAGAGCGCACGTAGCGGACAGTCAGTCACCCGCAAAATACGTTACAACCAAAAACTATTACGCCACCTTAGCAATAGCAATATGCTCCGGGCCAACATGCAAACACATACAAGTGTGGGCCAATGGTAGGCTGTTAGACCTCAATAAAATCAGGCATAGATTTTATATGGGAACTGAGACCCAAGAGCCAGATCCGCTGATACTTTCCGTAGAGGACAGCGCCCCTTCATATCGCGGAACGGCGTATATGGTCATAGAGGATTTGCCCTTGCTGGACTACAACAATGCGATACCCAACTTCGTGTTTGAGGTTACTGCGTATCCTGAGGGCTTCTTCGAAAACCATGTGGTACAGAAAATCGACAGTGTCCATATCATCGCGCACGGAGAATTCGGCTATGACACAAAAACACAAACAGCGGCGCATACAGAAACCGTAGGTGAGATAACGGTTACCTACGGCATGGCAAAAAAGATCAACGGAGAGAATGGCCACCAAAAATCACATGCAATGGAGTCCTTAGAGCTGATTGAAGGCACACTACTCAACCTGAAATGGGTGGCAATAACGGTCAATTGGTTTGCCAGTGACATCAACATAGAGCACTGCAGTGTACTTCCCGGAATCACGTACGGTAGAGAAATGCAAACGTTTCCTGACACCTGGACAGTAGGAAACTTTACAGCACAAAATTCCTATCGAATCCCGCAGGAGAACGGCGTCTCCCAATATGCTGGAACCGCAAACGATGCATCCCTGGTTAGGTATATCCAAGAACTAAAATCCAGAGGGTACAAGGTGCTACTGTCCGTAAAGTTAGTCGCCCCTACAGAGGGTGGTCAATGGGTATGCGAAAACGCGGGAAACATCAGCACATTTTTTGGCGTTAGGTATCACCCATTCATGGAACACTATTGTCACCTAACAAAAGGAGCCATAGATGCATTTTGCATAGGTAGTGGATTCGGTTCGCTGACAAAAATCCAGGATGGCGTGGCATTTCCAGCTGTAGAAGCCCTGATTGAGCTCGCTCAGCACGCAAAAGCCATTTTGGGAAATGAAGTGACCGTGACATATGCGGCAAATTGGGACGAGTACCATTCGCACAACGGAACGTACAATATGGATGCGTTATGGTCATCAAGCGCCGTAGACGTCGTGGGCATCAATGCATACTTTCCCCTCACCGATGCACAAACCCCTACTAATGACGCACCAAGAGTACAGGACATCGTGCAATCCTGGAAAAGCGGGGAAGGCTACAACTATTTTTACAAGGATCCACTTTCAGGACAAAGCAAAACCACGTATACAAGTGCTCGATTCGCATGGAAAAACATGTACTACTGGTGGAGCCACCGTCATATTAACAGCCATGATAAATCAAGAACTCCGTGGAAGCCTAAAAGCAAACAAATATGGTTTATAGAATACGGCTTCCGTAGCGTAGAGAACTGCACGCATAGCCCCATGTCACTTCAACAGAGTACCTTGCCGGAAAATGTAGATTTTGCCGCACAGAAGACAGCAATCGCGGGGACTATCAGGGCTTGGAAATCTTCGAAAATGGTGAGACGTATGTTCCTGTATGCATGGAACATTAAACCACACACCAACACCACGGCTCGCGAATACAGGCGTTGGCACACTGGCTATTGGATCAACGGAAAGATAGAGTTAGTAACATTAACGGCAATAATACGGGACATCCTCAATAAGATTGGTGCGCCTTCAAGAAATCTACGCGGGATCGATGAGCCAATATTCGGATATTCTATCCACAATCACCTACCCGCACGTGCCATCATAAGGGAGTTGCAGAAGATTTATTTTTTCGACCTCATAGAAAAGGAAGGTTTGCTCGCTATTGTGGATAACAATGCAAAAATCGCACTATCTATCCCGCAGCAAGATATCGTGCCGAAAAGCTGTAAGATAACTCGCTTGGCAGAGGTCCTACACGGCGCGTCAGCCCTCCTATACATCAGCAAGCAACGCAACTATCAGCCAAATCTCAGGCAAATTCTCTGCAGGAATAAACTAAAAACACGCGACATATTGCAAACGTCTCTCGTGCTTGATGGTCAGCAAGCAGAAAGCATACTGGATGGTATCTACTACACTGCAATGGGCAGTAATTATTTCTACAAGATGGCCGTCCCGATAAAATACAGCGTACTAAACGCGGGAGATGTCGTTAGCATGGTAGGCAAGCCATCGCTGAGGACAATTAGGCTTACGAGCGTAAAAATCCTAGGTCCGAAGGTGTACCTAGAAGGTTTCAGCCACGTTTCGACCCGCATTAACAACGGAATCTTCCCCGCAGATTGACAATCGGCGGCTTCGGTATGGGAGAACTGAGGACACCTCAATTCGCCCATGCCGAGTGCAACACACCAGAATTACAACCAATAGTATAATTTCGCATCGAGAATACAGTGAGTTGATACAGGATTATGAACAATATAATTAACAAGTTAATGATTTTCTTAATGACGTACATCGCACATCAACTGCAATCTCCCTAGGGTTTCATTTCACGCAATACAGGCCGATCACGGCATTTTATAGCTATTAACAAATTAATATTAAAAATATTCAATATTTTTTTGTCTCTGATTGAATGGTCTATACTTGTTGCTTCACTATATGAGATGATATAATCTGACACCTTATTGTAACCTGTGAGTCGCTGACCCATGCAAAAAGGACTGTACATGGAGTCCTACGGATGTCAGATGAATATGTATGATTCCTTAATGATCCAGGATGTTCTGAGGCCTTTGGGTTTTGCGCTAGTGTCCGATTTAAAGGACGCTGACATTGTGGTAATAAACACTTGTCACATAAGGGAAAAGGCGTCAGAGAAGCTGTACTCCGCCTTAGGACGCGTTCGAATGCTTCGCAAAAAGGACTGCCTGGTTGTAGTTGCGGGGTGTGTAGCGCAGGCTGAGGGTGAAGCTGTGTTCGAGAAGGCTCCCGTTGTGGACGTAGTTGTCGGTCCACAGAGCATACATACGCTACCTGAACTGGTGATGAAAGCCAGGAGGGACAAAAGGCAGATCAATGTGGAGTTCCCGGTTATATCCAAGTTCGACATGCTGCCGGCGAAGAGGGATGCGAACGGCGGAGTATCAGCGTTTGTGTCGATCCAGGAAGGATGCGACAAGTTCTGTACTTTCTGCGTGGTACCCTATACCAGAGGCCCCGAGTATTCGCGGCCGGTTGAAGATGTCATGCAGGAAGTACGTGAGCTGGCTGACAAAGGAGCAAAAGAGATAATTTTACTCGGACAGAATGTCAGTGCGTACCATGGAACTCACAAGGGCACTGAAGTAGATTTGGGGTATTTGATACAGCAAGTGGCCAAAGTAGCTACAGTAGAGAGGATTAGGTACATAACCTCTCACCCAAAAGATATGCATGACTCGTTATATGATGCGCATAGATATGAGCCTAAGCTAATGCCCTTAATCCACTTGCCGGTTCAATCCGGGTCTAATTCCGTTCTGCGTAGAATGAATCGGAAGTACACGGCAGAGGATTATCTTAGCATAGCAGACAAACTTCGGGATGCCAGGAGTGATATGGCGCTCTCATCGGACTTCATAGTGGGATTTCCGGGAGAGACCGACAAGGATTTCGAGGACACCATGGAGCTAGTTCGCAATGTGGGTTTCACGCAGTCATATAGCTTCAAGTACAGCCCAAGGCCAGGAACGCCTGGGGCTGAGTATCCGGACAGAATAGAGGAGAAAGTGGCCAAGGAGCGCTTAAGCAGGCTGCAGAGTCTACTGTCCGAGCAACAGCTGTCCTTCAATCAAAATATGGTGGGCCAGGTGATCAAAATCCTGGTCTGTGGCACGGAAAATAAGCGTAACGGCGACGGTAAGATGCTGTTCGGGAAGAGCGAGTACATGCAGTCTGTAAAGGTCCCCATAGATTCTGACGTGGAGGCATACCTGGACAGGGTACTTAGCGTCAAAGTGTCGGAGGGACGCAAAAACTCCCTACTGGCCACTATCTGCGCAGAGTCCGTGGGAGAGGAAAAAGTTCATTCTGCCAAATATCCACACTCCGATTGCAGGGTGCATACCTAAGCACGTTGCGGTGCCCCGTGGGTTGTCTTATGTGCCCCTGATTACGACAAGGATTGCAAGCAGCACCACAAGCATCAATAGCGAGCCAGAATAGCGCATGATCCTTTTGCTGCGCTGTTCGTGCGCACCACGCTCAACGATGACGTCCAAACTGCGGTCGATTTTGGACATGAGCGCCTGTACTTTCTTTAAAGACTTGTACGCGTGAGATCGCCTCAGTTGCTCCATGCACCCATCGCGGTCACCTCGCTCCTGCATCCATTCCTCAGCGATCTTCCATAGATTCATATCTGGCGCTAGCTGCCTGCAGATCCCTTCGACAAGAATCATGGTTTTTTGTAGCAAGAGAAGTTGCGGCTGCACCTGCATATTAAATTCGGCAGTTATCTTGAAAAGTTGCGCTAATAGCTCCGCAGCAGAGAACCCCTGCGCGTGTACATTGGCTATGGGCTCCCATATTGCGCGGCATGCGGTGATAAATTCCTCACATCGCCCCGGAATATATCCAGCCTCGTGGTGGGCCTCAGCAACTCGGCGATAGTCCCTGCTAAGAAAGCCAATCAATATCTCCGAGACGTAAGTGCGGGTCTCCTCGTCAAGCCGCCCCATGATGCCAAAATCCACCGCAACAATCTGGCCCTGCGCGTTGACCATGAGATTGCCTGGGTGCATATCAGCGTGGAAAAATCTATCCCGGTACACCTGGTTACAAAAACACAAAATGAGATTCCTGGCCAGAGTTTTGCGGTTCTTTAATTTATCGATTTCGTATATGGGAACGGCATCTACCCATTGTAGCGTCAGCACACGCCTCGAGGTCAAATGCCAGTCTACTTCCGGTATAAGGAGGATTTCCCGCTCAGCTTTCGCATTTTCCCTAAGCTCCTCCGCGTTTGCAGCTTCAAAGCGCAAATCCAGCTCCAATCTGCATATACTAGCGAAAGTTTCGACTAGCTCATGCAACCGGAATCTGCTCAGGCTCTTGAGCCTGCCTACGAGACACACCAGGAAACGCATTAACCTAACATCCCGTAGAAATTCATCCTCAATGCCGGGGCGTAAGACCTTCACCGCCTT
>JBQEQV010000092.1:0-14164 GCA_052043585.1 Anaplasma sp.
TTAACCCAGTGCAGGGATTAAGATAGAAAATCCAACCACACGTGCATCCAGACGAAGCCAAAGCACACCGCACTGCAGAGACTCGCTCGCAGACCCAGACGCACACTCGTTCACATTCCATGTGGTTTGGAGTGGCAATGTAGACGGTAACCCGGGTTTAGAGTAATTGACGATACCCCTTCTCTCCAACTTCGGCACCATGGTAAGTTGGAGTCAGTAGCAAGTACCTATCTTTTTCTATCTTACCCGCGGTGATATCATAGGACATGCACCACAGCGGCAAGTTACCGTACTTAATCATTGCTAACTTTTCTTCCACCCATCCGGGGGCTTTTTTTCTAGAACTGCAAAATTCACTCGGAAGGTCCGGCCTTCACGCGCCCATCGCAGCGAAACAAAAAACGCTCAATGGCAGCAACGCGGGAAACACACACCTCTCATATTAACCCAGTGCAGGGATTGAGACAGCAAATCCAACCACACCTGCACCAGACGAAGCTAAAGCACACCACACTGCAGAGACTTGCCTGCAGCAACAGCCGCTCTGATCTTCTTCTTGATCTTCTTAGCCTCGTCGGTCAGCTTCCTAGAAGAAGTTCCCAACAGGTACATGTCCAGGCCACCTTTGTAGTCTATCGTGCGCAGGGTTCTGCTGGCAACCTTCATCTTGAATTTTCGCCCCAGAACCTCACTAACCAAGGCCACATTGTGCAGGTTCACGAGATAACATCTCTTGGTCTTGCGGTTGGAGTGGGAAACCCTGTTACCAAAGGATTTAGAGAGCCCCGTAATGTCACAAACCCTACTCACCAAAACCCCCAACAAAGCAAAAAACCTGCGCAATTGTACCAAGATGCGAAGGATAGTCAATCTCTGCAGTATAGAAATTAGTACATCAACGGGACGACCTCACGCGGTAAGGGTCCACAGCCGATACAAATAGACCACCAATCATGTTGTGATTAGGCAAAAAACTGCCGCAAGGTTCAGATGAAATTGAAGGGATCCACATCTATGACTACCTTAACTCGCCGAAACTTTTTGCATCGCTCCCTACATTGAGTCAAAACCCCACGCACCGACGCGATGTTGGCAACCTTCAATAATATCCGATATCTGTACATGCTATTCACCAAGCTCATAGGTGCCGGCGCGGGACCCCAGGCAGTCATATGTTTCGACAAATATGCCACAATGTCTTTCGCTACCTCGACAACTGTGTTTTCGTCTTTACCGGAGACTATGACGGCAACCAATCGCGTGTACGGCGGCATATCGGTCACCCTGCGAAGATGTAGCTCCGCGTTGTAAAAATCCTCACGTTCGCACGATAACAGAGACTTTATTACCGCACTGTCCGGATCATGAGTCTGCAACACAACTTCTCCTTTCTGTTCAAACCTTCCAGATCGGCCGGAAACCTGATGCAGCAGTTGGTACGTTTTTTCGGTAGCGCGCAAATCGCTGTTTCCCATACCCAAATCGGCATCTATCACCCCAACAAGGGTCAATTTGGGAAAGTTGTGCCCTTTTGCTATGATCTGCGTCCCCACAATCACGTTCACTTCTCCAGTAATAACCTGCTCTATAGAGCGATTGACGCTCTTTGTGCTTACATCGCTACTTATGACCGTAATTCTTGCATCGGGTAATAATTCCTGGATTCCCTCGGCAACTCTCTCAATGCCAACTCCATAGGGCAGCATGGAGCCATGGACGCCACAGTCCGGGCATTGCGTTGGAACCTCACAACTGTAGCCACAGTGATGACACAGCAGCCCGCCTAGCCTTTTGTGCTCTGTCAACCAAGTGCAGCAGTATTGACAGCTGATTTTGTGCCCGCATTTTTTGCAGAGCACAAGTCTAGCATATCCCCTACGATTCAAAAACAACATGGCTTGGTTGCCTTTGGCAAGTGTGGCAGTTATCTTGTCGTACAGCCCCACCGAGAGCCAATCCTTGAGTAATTTGTCCTTGCGCATGTCGATAACTGCAACATCTGGCATCTTTGCTTCGCCAAATCGTTGCTTCAATACAACATGGTGATATTTTCCCTGGCGGATATTGTGCATCGTCTCCAAAGCCGGAGTGGCTGAACACAGGACGACGGGTATACTCAGCTGTTTTGCCAACACCACAGACATATCGCGCGCGTTGTAGATTACCCCGTGGTCCTGCTTGAACGAAGATTCATGTTCTTCGTCCACGACTATCATCCTTAAATTTCGAAATGGTAAAAACAGGGCAGACCTCGCCCCAACGACTATTGAAGCAGTGCCCCGCGTAATCTCAAGCCAGTTTTGCCGACGCTGCTTTGATGTAAGGCCAGAATGCCACTCCACAGAATTATACCCGGCAAAGTGGTTGTGCACCTTTTTCATGAGTTGTGCAGCTAAAACTATTTCAGGGAGGAGAACAAAGACCTGGGCATCACAACAGTTACGCAGCATCTCGGCAATAGCCGCACAGTAAACCTCTGTTTTCCCTGAGCCAGTCTTTCCGTCTAACACCGTTACCGAAAATCCTGAAGACCTTTCCACAATTTGTTCGCATGCCTTGTTTTGCTCAGAAGACAGCACGGTCGATGCATTGGGTATCGCACAATCGCGGACAGGGGCCTGAAGCACATCTTCCCCGCATGATGATAGGAACTTCTCCGTAACTACACTCCCAAACGCCATTTTCAGCACCATGCCGACAGGCATTATGTTGTAGCTGCCCACCCATTTTAAAAATTCAACGAGCTGAGGTCTCATCGGGGGAAGCATAACCCTATCGCCAACATATTTGAGTTCCATGTCACAGTCGAGTTGGCTCTTGAGATCCACAACAACACCAATGGCTGTTCTGTTGCAAAATGGTACACGCACATAGTCACCAACAGAAAACGGCGTATCCTCGCGTGTGGCATAGTAGAAGCATTGATCCACAGGCACGGGTAGCGCAACTTCCGCAATCATGTCATTCTAAGAAACATGCATAAATTCGGCACAAGCACAGAACTCGTATACGAAAATTCAGTCTAGGCATTATGCCACAATTCTCCCAGGTATCGCGATAAAACACACAGTGAATTAACGCCCTGAACCCCTGGCGACCACTAGACTTACAGAGGCTTGTGCGCCCCAATCTCAACCAAAATGGATATTATTGCGCGATGGATTGCTTATTCGCCCTCTTGCGGCGCGTCGGGACTCTCTTCGAGGAAATCCATAATGATAGCGCGAGCGATATCTATCGAGCGATCAACGGCGCTATGCTTGCCAACTTTTTGCTCCACATTCATTAGCAAGTATTCAGGATGCATCTGAATCAGCATGTTACCCTTCTCATCCTCCACAGCCTCTATTATGCCATCATCGGATAACGCTGCAATTTTGTACCCCAGATCTTTCAACCTCTTGACATTTTCTGCAGTATTACTCACGGCCTCACTATGAGCATCAGGCATGTAGAACACCATGTCACCCGAATAATCGTTGATCCTATCCACAATGCTAGCCAGCTTTGTACTCGGCAGTGCCTTTGCCCGCGTCAACGGAACTCCGGCAAGTCTCGGGTTCGGTAACGATATTTCATGAGACAGGGCCGTCGCACTAGAACCCAGCATGTTTTCCACTCTATCGATATCAACACCCTGTGCGTACAACACCCCTTGTAGACCTCCGCAGATGGCCAAAAGCCGAAGCTTCAGCCCGCCATCACCCATGAGCCTCATCAGCGCAGCGGTAGCCAACTGCCGATGGGGAATCGGAGGCAGCGGAGCGGAGATTACGTTATAGTGATTTCCAGGAATGAAGACCCTGTCAACCTGGTTGCTCTCCAAAAACTCCCGCAAACGGTTCTCTATCGCGGCAGGATCGTTATCATTATCTGCGACTATCTCCCTGTAGTCTATAAGCACTACCTTCTCCGCGCCCAGAGACATAAGCAGGTTAGTGATTCCTATCGCGGTGTCGTGCTCTCTGGGATATGTAGAGGTCTTAGTCGACAGCAGACCGACACCAGCCGCCTGACCCGCTGCCGCATACCCAAAGGTACACATACACACCAGGAAGCACACTCGAATCAAGCAACGCTGCGCAGAAAGCATGCGAAGTCTCATTCTATCACCACTCGTAATGTACACGAAACAGCGCAGAGCTTAGCACCATGCTTAGGAAAAGTCCACAAAATTCATAATTCATCAAGCTATCTTTTCGGATCCTGCCGCATAACAGCAGGTCTTCATATTTCGATATTAAGCAATAATTGAAATAACGACTCCTCGGTAGGATATTCAGAAATTAGCACCTCTTTCCATGGGCAAGAACGCAATATGCCGCGTATGTTTTCACTTATAGAATACGCACGTATATTCTGTAAAAGGCTACTGTACGATCTTATTAACTTGATGAAGATCTCTGCGGTTCTGGCAGAATAGAACACTACCCCTGATATTTTGCCATGCGATAGCAGGTCCAGGCACTCAACACTGAAGCGGTCTTTGGGCACGGTACGGTACAAAACAACTTCATCGGTCGCGAAACCCAAATTGTCGGCAGCGGCTTTCAGATCGTGCGACACCACCTCTCCCCTGACGTAAAGAATCCTTGCACGCTGCACTTGGGAACTCAGGTAAAACAGCAAGTCGTTCACAGTACCACCAGCCGAAACCACGTCGGTGAATCCGAGACTGAGAGCATATTTCATGGTGCTATCACCCACGGTAAGAATGCTCATTGCACGCTCTTTAGTACACTGCGCCATGGCGCCTATGCCATTGCGGCTTGTAGCCACAACCATGCCATACGGCGCAAAGTCTAAAGCCTCAGTCTGCAGGTATATAACCTCAAACATGGGCTCAATAAATACATCAAAGCCCAACTTCTCCAGGGCAGACTTGGACCTCACCGAGTCTGCTTTAGGGCGAGTCATTAACAACATGCCATCCACAAACCCGGACATAGACAACAATATTGCTTCTCGCAGCGGTACAGACAAAAGCGGCCTCCCGAGCGAAGCAGCCCCATGATAATAAAACCTCTGCTAGAGAATTCAAGTAATTAACTTTGGGAACTATATGGCCTCACACGCAGACTTGAGCCAACTTCTCACATCCGAACCAACATGCTGCGCCACAGCATCATACACGAAGTTGTGATAGTTGTTCACGTACTCAACCTCTTCTGGATTGAGCATAGCCCGGTCGATCAGGCTTTTGTCGAATGGTACGCAGGTCAACTGCCGAAAGTTGCGGAAGCCCTCCCCGCAATCCTCTACGTACATTAAATTTTCGATCCTGATGCCATATTCATTTTGCTTGTAGTAGCCAGGCTCATTGGAAAGCACCATGCCAGGCAGCAACTCTACGTGACTACCCTTGGAGACAGCTTGCGGGCCCTCATGGACAGAGAGAAAGCTACCTACCCCGTGACCGGTCCCATGGCCATAGTTCAGTTTCTTCTCCCAGAGATACTGGCGAGCTAACACATCCAGGTTTCCTCCGCTAGTGCCGGCAGGGAAGATCGCTCGCGCCAGGGCTATGTGCCCCTTCAAAACCATGGTGAAACGCTCGATATGCTCCCTACTTGGAGTGCCGATGGCCACAGTCCTGGTTATATCCGTCGTCCCATCGAGGTACTGCCCCCCAGAATCTAGCAGGTATAGCCCACCTTGCTCCAATATCTTGTTAGTGCTCTCATTGGCCCTATAGTGGACGATAGCGCCATTGCCTCCAAAACCGGATATGGCCTCAAAACTTTCACCTACAAACAGCTCTTGAGCCTTTCTGAACTCATTGACCTTCTCAGCCGCCTCTAGTTCAGTAATGGTCCGCCCAGAGTGTGCCAGCTCGGAGTATAACCAATACAAAAAATTGACCACGGCCGCCCCATCTCTCACATGGGCCTTGATCATGCCCTGTATCTCAACCGCGTTCTTGGAGGCCTTCGGCAAGGTACACAAATCGCTTTCCTTGATCTCAAATACCTTACCCTTCACCAAGTTGAATATCGACATCGGAATGGTGCGCGCGTCCACTACAACATCACGTAAATCTGATAAGGTCCCGGGAAGCTGGCTCATTTCACATATGCTCACGCCCTCGTCGTGTATGTGCACCTGATCCACTCCTTCAACGAAGAGTTTTGCACTACCATCGCAATAGAGAATGGCACGAGATAGGACAGAAGGATTATGGATGAACTCCATATTACGTATGTTCAAAAGCCACGATATGGAATCTATGTCCGTCATAAGCATGGAACTCGCCGGTAGGAGCATATTTGCGATCTGCGCGCGTTTCTCCCGGCTAGTGGACCCGGCAAACTTCTCGGGATGCTCTTGGATACGCTGATGAACCTTCATGGGTCTGTCCCACAGCTCATCAATCATGATGCTCTGCACCAATTTGGGCTGAAACTTCTTGTATCTACTGATCTGACTCAGCGTGAACAGCTCTCCTTCGTAGCCCACAACGGGGTATTTGTGGATATTCTTTTCAAGCCATGTTGCAGGGGCCAAGTCACAGAAGTCATGTATATCATAATCATCAGCATTTAGCTCCATGGCAGACTGTGTGATGTACCGACTGTCGGTAAAAAACTGGCTCTTTCCATCTTTGCAAATGATCAAAAATGCATTAGACCCAGTAAACCCGCACAGCCATCTCACCCGCTGACGGTTCTCATGGATGGACCCGGATTGATATTCATCAGCATTATGCAGTAACAGGACGTCCAGGCCCTGCTTGCGCATCAGGTGCGTCAAGTTACGGAGCCTAGTCGTATTCACGCTTTCACTCACACAGGCCCCCTATTCTTTCACAAACGCCGCTCGGGAGAGCTCATCGTAGAAGCTCTCGCGCATTTTTGCAAGCGCGCCAAAGATACAGGGAAAACATTATCGCATCAACTAGGAGACAGCAAAAGCTCGTCATCCCTCATGATGAAGTGAAAATGCTTCAAAAAGCTCATACCCAGCAGAGAAGTCCTCAATTCCGATGTACTGATGCTAGCACCTACATTCCTGGCTACCAACGAGCCGATCCTGATTTCTGGTATCTGGAAATACGAGGCCTGTATAGCTCCGTTTGCGGTATGGTAGGTTTTCGATTTCTTCTCAGGTCTCATGTGCGCACCGATCCTGCGTGCGTCGTTAGCGGATAGGACAACATCGGTGGCTCCTGTATCTACAAGGAACGTTATATTTTCCCCATTGATCGCGGCAAGTATGTAAAAATGCCCATCCCTGGACTTCCGAAAAACAACACCCCCATCTTTAGCAACCGGCACCCCACTTATCACAGCCGCTGTGCCGCTGACAGGGAGTGGAATCTTGTGCATCCCGTCGTACAAGAAGGCAACTACCGATATGACCCCCAACCAAAAAGCTATGTACTTTGTAGATTTCATGACAAAAAACCCCCATCACGAAACAACACGACGCGTAAACCGCCCCTGCGAAAGCCGAGCGATCCCAGCAAACCCAACTATGTGTCCCTAAACAAAGACTATAAGGAAGCCGTACTGAGCATCGCACAAATGTTTGGCACTTACAAGCCACGACCATGCAGGACAGCCTCTTGCGCGGGATTCACATCATCACATTAGGCGTTTATCTGGAGTGGCACTGAAAACGCTGTTGGTCTCCGTTTGTGATACCAAAGCTATCTGAAGCGCGGGGCTGAAGGCCAGGTGGGACTCGCACTACCCCAAACAATTGCTCACCGGCAACAACATACCAGTCTCACCCGAAATTAAAACCTATAAAAGCTAAAACTTATTAAACTACTCACCCAATGATCAATCAGAGTACCACTACAAGCACATATGAGCAGCCACAACTACAATTCACTCTTTGTCATCAACTTCAAAGGTCTCCGCGGGTACCTAATCTAAGGGCACAAAGAACTGCCCGCTGCAAACCCTCTCCCATTCGGCTTTGAAATTGAGCATGTGGCTGTTTCCGCTGCTTTCCAAATATGTCAGCAAATCTTCCACGCATTTGTTGTAGCCCTCGGATGTTACCCTGTCTTGGTGGTGCATAAGCCTGAGGTACACAAGGTAAGTGTTAATCACATCAGATTCGCAGTAATCGCGAATTTCCGACAACCGGTTGCTGTCGTACATGTGTTCAACCTCTGACCCGTCCACACCTATCTTCCCAGGCAGGTTTAGTATCGAACATACCTCATGCATCCTGACTCTGGCTGATGTGCCAAAATCGGAGAGATGGTCTAGTAGGTCGCAGTGCCAGTCCGCACTATATCTATGGAAGTAGTTGTTCCACTTGTCGCCAGCTTTGTACAGATATCCTGCCTGGATACCGTGGACCATTGCCCTATATTTCACAACCGGCAAGTCGAAGGTGCGCCCGTTGTATGTAACAATCCTGGGTTTGATCACTGAGAGGTAACGCAAGAATCCCTTGATTAGCTCCTTCTCGGTCGAGAGCACGCTGCCACCCGAACGTATCTCCTGCAGGTCAAAGCTCTCATGGCCCTCCTCACGTCTGATATCTGCTCTGAGGAAGCTAACCGCCACTATCTTGTGAAATGGCTGCCGTAGGAATGGATTCTGTCCGTTAGTGATCTCAAGGTGATAGCCGGCCATAGCCTCCCTTTTAGCAGCTACATCAGCATCCTCCGTAACGTCACCCCCGACAAGGTTGCTGCAACTATCCGTATCTGGTATCGTCTCTATGTCAAATACCAGCAGAGAATCCAGCATCACGTATACCCAACGCATTCTTCTAGGTGATCTTGCCAAAACTTGCGCACCTTGACAAACAAGAAAAGGTGCACTTTTTTGCCTAAGATCTCTTGCAGCTCCTCCCTCGCCGCAGTGCTGACGCTCTTTATGAGCGCAGCGTTCTTCCCGACAACAATCGTCTTTTGACTTTCCTTGATAACGTACACAACCTGCTTGATTATGACGCTCTGACCCTTATCTTCAAGCTTCTCCGTTACCACCGACAAAGAATACGGAAGTTCCTGGCGCAGGGCAAAAAATAACTTTTCGCGAGTAATCTCAGCAGCGAAAAACTCTACGGTTGCGTCAGTCCGTTGCGTGTCGGGATACAGCCATGGGCACTCTCCAGCAGTCTCGCGCAGATGATTCAGCAAATCTTCCACTCCCAGTCCGTGCAGAGCCGATATCGAAAAGACCTTGGAAAACTCGTGCATGGACCGCACGTGAGCCAAAATCTCGTTCACGCGGTCCTCCTCCATCGTATCTACCTTATTCAAAACCGCTACGGCCGGGATATCGGAGTTCTTAATCCTATCAACCACCCGGGCGATCTGCCCATTCATGTAATTTCTCGCCTCCAGCACCAAAACTACAACGTCTGCACCTTTGATTGAGGACCAAGCATTCTTGACCAGAAATTTCTCGAGATTCGTCTTAGGAGCAAAAACCCCGGGTGTATCCGTGAATATCAGTTGGGTATCTCCGTCATTCCGCACCGCGTTCATTCTGACCCTTGTCGTGTGAACCTTGGGCGTAACTATGGAAGCCTTAAATCCCACCAATCGGTTGACCAGCGTGGACTTGCCAGCGTTGGTGGCTCCCACAACCGCAATTAAAGAGCACCTTCCGCCCGAGCTACAATATTCCATACGAATCCCTATCAAGCATGCAACCGCCCGTAACTCACACTTCAAAGTACCAACCGCCGGTGGTAGCACACTCAACCACGCTGCCGCAGCAACGACATCAAATCAGCTTCAGAGCCCTTGGCCTTCCCACCCTTCATCTGGCTGAGCTTGCCTAACATGGAGTTCATCTGATTGTACTGCTTCAGCAGAGCGTTCACAACCTCAATCTTCACCCCAGCACCTTTGGCTATCCTGGACTTACGTGCATTGTTCAGTATCTCTGGACACGCTCTCTCGCGCTTTGTCATGGAATTGATAATAGCTATGTACTTATCTATCCTGCTGTCGTCAACCATGCCAGAGACCTTGCGTTTGATGTCACTACCAAACATCGGGATAAATTTCATGATGTTCGCTATGCCACCCATTTTATTCAGGGCCTTAAGCTGGGCCACCAGGTCATCTAGGTCAAATTTTCCCTCCCTTGCCTTTACCTGCATATCATGAATGGCTTCCTTGCCAACAGCCTCAACTGCCTTTTCAACCAGAGAGGCTACATCACCCATATTCAGCATTCTGCGCGCGATTCTGTCGGGGTAGAAATCATCCAAATCCTCAGGCTTTTCCCCTGTGGACATGAATTTTATGGGACACCCAGCTACCATTTTCATGGAGAGTATCGCACCTCCACTGGAATCCCCATCGGCCCGAGTAAAGATCGTTCCGGTAATGCCAAGCTTATCATGAAACTCCCGTACTATATTGACGGCGTCCTGACCCATCATGCAGTCCACCACTAATATAGTCTCCACTGGGGCAATCGCTTTCTTCACGTCGCACAGCTCTTCCATCATCGCTTGGTCTATGTGCAACCTACCCGCAGTATCAACTAAAACAACCTCATATCCGCCGCGTTTTGCCTCCTTCAACGCTCTTTTGGCTATATCGACAGGCATTTCCTCGGCAACAATCGGTAGACTATCAACGGACACATCCTGTGCCAGAATTTTTAGCTGCTCTTGAGCCGCAGGCCTGTATACATCCAATGACGCCACCAGGACCTTCTTACCCTGCTTACTGAGCTTGAACGCAACCTTTGCAGTGCTCGTGGTCTTACCAACACCTTGAAGCCCCACCAGCATGATAACCGCTGGAGGCTCGCCATCGAGATTCAGCGCGCTTTTCTCATTACCCAGTACCTCAATCAGACACTCTTCCATGCGTTTGATGACCATCTGCTCAGGAAGAACCCCTTTGACAACCTCATCCCCGATAACCTGGTTTCTGACGTTCTCTATGAACTGATCAACAACTGTGAGGTTCACATCCGCATCTAAAAGTGCTTGAGTTATATCCTCCAAAACAAGGTCAAAATCCTTACTGGATATCTCACGCTTCGCACCGAATCTCTGCATTGCAGAGGCAACTCCTTTTGCCAAAAAATCAAACATTAACCCACACCAACATAATCCCAATTAACAACATACACAGCAGCAACGCAGCATTTGACGTTTCTAGTCTCTTGGTCAGTACAGATGCTCCTGAGCCCTCTTCGCCACAATCAAGACCTGGAGCACAGGCTCTCAGAAGGCACAAAAGGACACTGCATAACTGTGAAACAACGTCACTAACTCTCAAGAACACCTTGGGGATAAAATCCATGTAGACCCAATCCACATCGAACAAAAATTCTCGCCTCCCAATCAACCTGCCACGCAGCACTGAAAAACATACAATCGTCAACATAACAGCGATAACCTGAGGCACCACGTTCCCCGTCGTGTAAATCGACCCCTGCCCTGAAGACATGAGCATGCTTCCATGAAATACACCCAAAACCAGCAAAGTGATCGCCAACATCCACAAAGGCGCCGTAGAAGCGACATTTGCGATATTCACTTTTCTAAAGGACATTTTGCGTTCCTGCGCAAGAAAACACCAGAAAAGCCTCAGTCCAACTCCAGAAACCAGTATCATGCTGCAAATTACAAACACCTGCTTCAGCAATACCCCGATAAATCCATCCACCGCAACATTGTGCAAAATTAGCGATTTGATCACAAATCCCGCACTGCCCGGAAACGCACTCATGTTGAACACGGCAATAATGCAGCATAGCGCCTCCAAAGGCATTGGACAGCGAGTTTTGCTCGGTTTATGAACTTTTGTGCA
Organism: Anaplasma sp.; assembly: GCA_052043585.1. Lineage (GTDB taxonomy): Bacteria > Pseudomonadota > Alphaproteobacteria > Rickettsiales > Anaplasmataceae > Anaplasma. The sequence goes on from JBQEQV010000092.1 coordinate 11,753, forward strand.
CCCACCATTCGCAACTACGAGAGAATCAGCTACCATAAACAAAAGCGTCTGGTATAGCACGGACAGTACCATTTGAGCAATTATCACCCCCGAAGAGACCTTGGCAAACCCAATAGAGAGCAACAACAGCCCCATCTGCCCCACTACATTATAAGACATGGCCTTCCGTATATCAGCCTCCAGCCAGGCGAAAATTGCTCCGTATGCCGCAGTCAGAACCCCTATGTATAGCAAGACCTGATCCCCAGCGAACATCAGCAACAAAACATAGGCCGCCACCTTGGTTGTGAACGTGGAAAGCACCATAATCCCAAACCTGGAGGACTCCGGATACGCATGAGACACCCAACTGGACAAGGGAAACGACGCCGCATTTATCAACAGACCCGCCATGTACATGATTCTGGGTATGCCGTCCAATTGCCCCAGTTTGGCAAACTGACACGCACCCAACAACAACAGTACCCCAGATACAAAGTGCACAATAGCATAATGCAGAAATGCCCTACTATTCGCATTAGAATTCCCATGTGCAATTATGAACATCGCTGATAGCGCCATGACTTCAAACCCAATCGTCATGAGCGTCAAGTCCGAGGACGCCAGCACCGCGGAACTGCTCGCATAATACAACAGGCAGCCTAACACCTCCCCAGGACGCATGGTCCCCCAGGCTCTGTACAATATCAAAAACAGGACAAAGGTGAACGACAAAAAAAGCGGCACGGCGGCATAATTGATGTCAGGAACGTACGATATATTCCTCAACCACGCTGGCAAATGGGTACCAACAAGCCCGCCTATCTTAGAAGCGGCAGGCGGCAAAACATTGTGCACCACAGCTTTCACCCCTCTATAACTCTCATATCACATGAACCCTGCCTGCCCAAAATCAGCCTTCATCCGTCATTAAACAAACGGTGCGTCCTCTCGCGAAACGCATGTATAAGCCGACGCCTGGCAACATCAGAAGCCATATCAAAGGCAAGTTGTAGCACTTTTTGCCTAAAAGAGAAGTCGATAGAAAATTTTACCAGAGTTTTTTCCTCTCCAAACGGCAAAAACTGCCATTCGCTCCGCAAAAACTTGAACACGCCATCCACGGACTGCACCTTGACCCAGCCAGGATTTTTATCCGTTGGCAGACAAAAAAGAACCCGGGAGGTGTACTTGCCGCTAAGCGCAAGAAATCCAGCCACAACTTCCGCAACAAGAGAGCTTTCCCCGCGACTCAGGATCTTTACATCCTTGCACCACGGAAGAAATTCGGGATACTTCTCGACGTCTAACACAACGGAAAACAGCCTATGCGCGGGAAGCGGCACCATTTCCTCTTCGGAAAAACAATTCCCGCACACAGAAGGCATATAACGCACCAAAGTTATCCACACAGAAAGGCCTTGGGGGATCCGCCTTTGCCGTAATGCTTTATCAGTGTCCTGAGACTAAAGCCAAGGTGGGCGCCGTATACCAGCAACTATTGGGCAGGCAGTGACAGCTCCCTTTAAGAACAAAACGGGCTCGAGGAACTTCTTACCTACACGTACAACGCAGAACCCCTCAGGATTATACTGCACAAAGATTCTGCATCAACACCTAAATCGCCACCTCTTACTTTTTCTCATCCTTATTAATCTCCTGGTATTCAGAGTCAACCACACGCTCCTCTGGGTTCTCAGCATCACCAGAAGCACCCCCGGACGCACTATCGCCCTTTTGAGCAGAGTACGCAGCCTCGCCCAGCTTCATAGAAAGCTGCATCAGTGCGTCGTACTTCTGCTGAATCTCACTATCATCAGCAGAATCGTTGCCCAGACATTCCCTGAGGCTCTTGACCGCATTCTCGATGTCAGACTTGTCAGAGCTAGAGACTTTGTCCCCATAATCCGCAAGCGACTTCTCCGTAGAGTGTATAAGCCCTTCAGAGCTGTTCTTCAGCTCTACGCGCTTCTTACGCTTCTCGTCCTCCTCAGCTCGCTCCTGAGCATCCTGCACCATCTTCTTGATCTCCTCGTCGCTCAACCCACCTGACGACTGTATCTTGATGGTCTGCTCCTTACCAGAAGCCTTATCCTTCGCAGAAACATGCACTATCCCGTTGGCATCGATATCGAACGTTACCTCAATCTGTGGCACGCCGCGAGGCGCTGAAGGAATCCCCTCCAAACTGAACTGGCCAAGCAACTTGTTATCAACAGCCATCTTCCTCTCACCCTGATAGACTTTGATGGTTACAGCAGTTTGCCCATCTTCCGCGGTAGAGAACACCTGAGACTTCTTTGTTGGAATGGTAGTGTTACGCTCAATCAAGGGAGTAAACACCCCACCTAAAGTTTCTATACCCAAAGAAAGCGGCGCAACGTCCAACAGCAGAACATCTCTAACATCACCTGTGAGTATACCCCCCTGTAT
>JBQEQV010000093.1:0-1735 GCA_052043585.1 Anaplasma sp.
CCAGAGGGGCACATTTTCGTGTTAGGGGATAACAGAGATGATTCCCGGGATAGCAGATTTGTGACTGAGGTGGGTAACATACCCGTAGAGAACATAGTTGGTAAGGCCCTGATGGTTGTGCTCTCATTTCAAAGAAGCGAAGGGTTGCTGCCTTTTGAGTTGAGGACGGGGCGTGCTTTCCGCGTTGTAAGGTAGGTTTGATGGCGGGGTGGACGCATGAAAGGACTTGTTAGGCTCATGAGGTTTGTATATGTGGGTGTTAGGGGGTTTTTCCTGACGTTCGCGAGCATGTTCAAACCAAAGGTGACCTTGCGCTACCCGTTTGAAAAGGGTCCGTTGAGTACCAGGTTTCGCGGCGAGCACGCCCTGCGCAGGTATGATAATGGAGAGGAGCGCTGCATAGCATGTAAGTTATGTGAGGCCATATGTCCGGCGCAGGCGATCACCATAGAGGCGGAGGAGCGCGAGGACGGCATCCGCAGAACCGTAAAATACGACATAGATATGACCAAGTGCATATATTGTGGGTTCTGTCAAGAGGCCTGCCCTGTTGACGCGATTGTCGAGGGGCCTAACTTCGAGTACGCCACAGAGACCAGAGAAGAGCTCATGTACAACAAGGAGAAGTTGTTGTGCAATGGTGAAGTTTGGGAGGAGGCGTTGGATTTCAGGATCAGGAAGAACAGGCCTTATTACTAGTTTCTGTAGGTAATTAATTCTGCGATTAATTCTGCGGTCAGCGGGCTGTTGCGGATTGTAGTTTCGCAAAGGGGGTGATGTCCTGTTGCCTGATGAGAATTTGGCTCCGCTTGGTGGTGGATTTATGCCATGTTGGTACTATCACAGTTGAGAGGGGTTATTTCTGCATCAAGGCTGCTATTCCACAAATGTAATATGGCTTGTGGATCTTCGAGTCTAACGGCGGTGTGTGCATGCCGTTGTGTGATTAACGCGCTATGTGGGAGGGACATTTGTGTGGATGTTGTACTTTGCAATGGCGTGAAGCAGATGCACACCGGTTGTTTTCGGTTAATGATGTTGCAATAATATCACAACACCCTCAATGAGGGCCTCATAAGTGGTATACAGCGTCTTCATAGTCTTCATAATATACGAGGCAAGCCATTATTTGATAATTCCGTATCATTTGGGATAGATAAGGGATGTACATAGGGCTGCATGAGGGGGTTACAAAATAAGAGGGATAGGCCAGAAGACTACGCGAAAAACGATGTACTCATGTGATATATGTGGGGTAGGGGCCTCAAGGCTCTCTTCAAGCCCTATTGCATACTCGTTTACAGCGACCCACCACCTTTTCAGGAGGAGGTGGTGGCAAGATACCTTCGTCCTCCCGTAGTAATGATGCCTGTTCCGATGGCCTCAGTGCAGACACACAGGGCCTTTGGTGTTCGCAAGCGATGACGTCTTTGCTACGCGAACTATAGGACTGAGGCCCACTTTCCGACGTTGTAGGCGATGGTAACTGCGCAGTTATTTCCTCTGTTTGTGTAACATTTGTTTGTTGCTGATGATTCTTCAAACTCTTGCGTGTACAGACTAGCCAAGTGCCGAGTGCGAATACGGATACAACAACCAGGGTTTCCGCGCAGGCCGCTGCTATGTTTCTCATGAGTTCTGTGGGTAGCACGCGAAAATGAAGCAAAGGTATTAGTGCCATGAGAACGGTGAGAGCCACTAACAGGAAAATACATAGCACGTAGAAGGACTTACC
>JBQEQV010000094.1:0-28195 GCA_052043585.1 Anaplasma sp.
GTGCGGAGTTGAAGTCACGTCCTCCAAGGTTAGAAGAGAGCGGATGGGGCACATAGAGCTGGTTTCTCCAGTTGCACACGTTTGGTTTCTGAAGTCCTTGCCATCTCGTATAGGGGCTTTGCTAGACATGCCTCTAAAGTCGATAGAAAGCATTTTGTACAGCGGGGACTTTGTAGTAATTGATCCTGTGACCACTCCTTTTTCTAGGGGTGAGGTAATAAGCGAGAGTGTGTACAATCAGGCTCGCGACGCCTACGGGGAAGATGGTTTTATCGCTCTCACTGGTGCTGAAGCGATTAGGGAATTGCTTGTCCGATTGGATCTGAGGGCCATTAGATCCGGGTTGAGGAGCGAACTAGAATCCACCACTTCTGAGATGAAGAGAAAGAAGGTGGTGAAGAGGCTGCGTATTATCGAGAATTTTATAAACTCAGGTAATAGGCCAGAGTGGATGATCTTGACTGTTATTCCGGTATTGCCGCCTGATCTTAGGCCTCTGGTTTCTTTGGAGAATGGTAGGCCCGCTGTTTCTGATTTGAATCACCACTATCGGACTATCATCAATCGTAATAACAGGCTGGAGAAATTGCTCAAGCTGAATCCTCCTGCGATTATGATTCGGAATGAGAAGAGAATGCTGCAAGAGGCGGTGGATGCTCTTTTCGATAGTAGCAGGCGTAGCTACGTTTCGAATAGAGTTGGCAGCATGGGCTACAAGAAATCGCTTAGCGACATGCTGAAAGGTAAGCAAGGGCGATTTAGGCAGAACCTGTTGGGTAAGAGAGTGGATTACTCTGGTAGGTCTGTAATCGTCGTTGGTCCGGGATTAGAGCTTCATCAGTGTGGCTTGCCCAAGAAGATGGCGCTGGAGCTCTTTAAGCCTTTCATCTGTTCAAAGTTGAAGATGTACGGGATAGCACCGACGGTGAAACTGGCGAATAAGATGATTCAAAGCGAAAAGCCAGAGGTGTGGGATGTTCTGGATGAAGTTATAAGAGAGCACCCGATATTGTTGAATAGAGCGCCTACTCTGCACAGGTTGGGGTTGCAGGCTTTCGATCCGGTGTTGATAGAAGGTAAGGCTATACAGCTGCATCCGTTGGTGTGTAGCGCGTTCAACGCGGATTTCGATGGTGACCAGATGGCGGTGCACGTTCCTTTGTCCTTGGAAGCGCAGCTTGAGGCTAGGGTGTTGATGATGTCTACCAACAACATTCTGAGTCCTTCCAACGGTAGGCCTATCATAGTGCCGTCGAAGGATATAGTGTTGGGTATATACTATCTGACATTGCAGCGGGAGAGTAAGGATGATCAGGAGATCATGACCTTTGCGGAGTTTAGCCACGTGGAATACGCGCTGCACGAGGGAATTGTACATACTTCCTCGAAGATAAGATACAGGATGCAGCATTCCAACGATGCTGGGGTGATGGTCAACGAAATTGTGGAAACGACTCCCGGTAGGCTCGTATTATGGCAAATTTTCCCTAAGCACAAGGATCTGACTTTTGATCTCGTGAACCAAGTGCTGACTGTGAAGGAAATTACTTCTATAGTTGATCTGGTTTACAGAAGTTGCGGGCAGCGGGAGACTGTTGAGTTTTCAGATAAGCTCATGTGTCTCGGCTTTAAGTATGCGTCGCAGTCGGGGATCTCCTTCGGTTGCAAGGATATGATCATTCCAGATACCAAAGCGGTGCACGTTGAAAATGCTAGCGAAAAAATTAGGGAGTTCTCAATACAGTATCAGGATGGGCTGATCACCAGAAGTGAGCGCTATAACAAGGTTGTGGACGAATGGTCTAAGTGCACAGATCTGATTGCTCGAGACATGATGAAGGCTATTTCTCTTTGTGATGAAGAGGGGAAACTGAACTCGATCTATATGATGGCAAATTCCGGTGCCAGAGGTTCCGCGTCGCAGATGAAGCAGCTTGCCGGCATGCGTGGGCTTATGGCTAAGCCTTCGGGTGAGATTATCGAGACTCCTATCATCTCGAATTTCCGGGAAGGACTGAGTGTATTTGAGTACTTCAACTCCACACACGGGGCTCGTAAGGGGCTTGCCGACACTGCATTGAAGACTGCAAACTCCGGGTACTTGACCCGTAGGCTTGTGGATGTGGCGCAGGACTGTACGGTTGTTGAGCATGATTGCGGTACGAAGGGCGGCATTGTGGTTAGGGCTGTCGTAGAGGGTGGTGCCGTAGTTGCAACGCTTGACAGTGTGGTGCTGGGAAGGGTTGCTGCGGTTGATACTTACAATCCCGTGACAGAGGAGTTGCTGTTTGAGGCTGGTGAGTTAATTGACGAGGGAAGAGTCGAGAAGATAAAGGTTGCTGGGTTGGATGCAGTCAAGGTGCGTTCGCCGCTGACTTGTGAATCCAAAAAAGGAATTTGTTCTTTGTGCTACGGTAGAGATCTTGCTGTTGGGGATTTAGCGTCAATCGGTGAGGCTGTTGGTGTGATAGCTGCGCAGTCCGTCGGGGAACCGGGTACCCAGCTTACGATGCGTACCTTCCACGTCGGTGGTACGGCGATGCGTGGTGTGGAGGTATCTAATCTGATTGCTATATTGGATGCCAAGGTGAAGTTGGTGAATAGCAATGTGGTAACTGACAGGTATGGCGACCAGATAGTGATGAGTAGGTCGTGCGAAGTGGTGCTTCTTGATAGCGTTGGCAACGAGAAGATGCGGCACGGTGTTCCATACGGGGCGAAGCTGTACGTCAAGAATGGGCAATCAGTCAAGATGATGGAGAAGATTGCGGAGTGGGATCCGTATACCATTCCGATAATCACCGAGAAGACTGGGGTGATAAAATATGTCGACCTGATCTATGGGGTGTCGATCAACGAGGTTCTGGATGAATCCACCGGTATATCGAATCGGGTGGTGATAGACTGGAAGTTGCACTTACAAGGGGCGAACCTTCGCCCGAGGTTGGTGTTGTTAGATGAAGATGGCAATGTTGCGACTTTGTCTAATGATTTGGAGGCTAGTTACTTTGTGCCTATAGGTGCGGTGTTGAATGTTCAGGATGGGCAGAAAGTTCACGCTGGGGATGTGATCACCAGAATACCTAGGGAGTCCATCAAGACCAGGGACATTACGGGTGGTCTGCCTAGAGTTATTGAGTTGTTTGAAGCGCGGCGTCCTAAGGAGCATGCGATAGTTAGTGATGTTGACGGCCATGTTGAGTTTGGTAAAGACTACTACAGGTCGAAGAGGCGTATATTCATCAGGCCTGTGGACAAGCACCTGCCTGTGGTGGAGTATCTTGTGCCGAAGGGTAAGCACACCATAGTGAATGAGGGGGACTTTGTGCACAAGGGTGACTTATTGATGGATGGGGATCCAGATCAGCATGACATATTGCGGGTTTTGGGTACTGAGGCTTTGGCTAGCTACATGATCTCTGAGATACAGCAGGTGTATAGGTTGCAGGGTGTGAGGATTGATAACAAGCACATCGAGGTGATACTCAGACAGATGCTGCAGAAGGTGGAAATCACAGACCCCGGCGACACCATGTACTTGGTGGGTGAGCATGTAGGGCGCGAGGAAGTTGTAAGGCTGAACAGAAAACTTGAGGAGTCTGGGAAGAAGGTGGTTTCCTATGTCCCGATCCTCCAGGGGATTACCAGGGCGAGTCTTGAGACGAACTCGTTTATTTCTGCTGCGTCGTTCCAAGAGACTACCAAGGTTCTGACCGAGGCTGCTTTCTCAGGGAAGGAAGATTCTCTGTACGGGTTGAAGGAGAACGTCATCGTTGGTAGGCTGATACCTGCGGGTACAGGGTTTATAATGAACAAGATCAAGAAGTTGGCTATGCTTGATCAGAGTGACTACGCTACCTATTACAACAGCGAATTGCGCGAGATTATGGGTGACTTGGGCGATGAGTTGGTCAAGGAAGGTGCCATACCTGGCGCTTCGGGTGACGACTACCTAGGTGGTGGAATTATTGACTACTAATAATGGGCGCTACTAGCGCGAATTTGGTGTCAATGGGCTCTGCCTAGAGGAGTTTCAATTGTGCTGGGGCTTGCTCACTTTCTGGTGTTGTTGCATGTCTTGGCAGCAATTGGCTGATAGGGGCAAATGTCCTCCTGTGGTGCGCAGTGATGCCGTGTTCCTCAATTGATAGCAAGTGCTCCTTGGTTCCGTAGCCGCAATTTTTGTTCCACGCGTACCCTGGGTGATGTTCGTGAAGCTTCCGCATTAATCTGTCTCTAGTTACCTTTGCCACTATAGATGCAGCGGCGATCGACGTACTGGTGCTATCTCCCTTGATTACCGCTTTGATCATCCAGGGAAGATTTGGAGTTCTGTTTCCATCGACGAGGACCAGATCTACATCCATTCTCAGGTCCAGTAGCGCGCGTTCCATGGCCATATGCGATGCTACGAGTATGTTATGGCGCTCTATCTCGCAGACACTGGCAAGTCCCACTCCGCATTTGGCATGCCGTTTTAGCTCATCGAAAAGCCCTTCCCTTTTTTGTGCGGAAAGCAATTTCGAATCTTTTATCTCTCGCATGTAATCATGCTCTCGCTCAAGTATGCAAACCGCGGCCGCAACCACTGGACCGGCTATTGCGCCATATCCCACCTCGTCGACGCCAACCACCACGGAAGTTGGAGAAGGTCTGAGCTGATCCTCTAGCGAAAAATTTGGATGTATCATAGTAATAAAACAACCCCTTGCGTAGGTATAGTCAATTCGATGTTGTGTTACAAGCCTGGATTTATATTTTTTTCGATGAACAAATCTCCGGGTGTGCATGCGGGATTTTGGTTTATATATCGTAAAAAATTGGCATTAACTTTGTTATTTAAAATAATAGAACGGATATATTCTAACCGACATGCAGTGCCACGTAACAGGCATTTGTGGTCGAGCGATTTGATGTAGAATGTAAATTCTGATTATATAACTAGCGGCAGTGCGGGTTTTTCTGTATCTAGGTTTTATGCACATGCGTTGCGGACGCGCCTCACAAAAAGATTAAAATTTATATTTTTCCTTGACCATAGGCTCATAGGAAGATATTCTGCGCTGACTTATACTCAATTCAATATGCTACTTACACGCGCTAATAATTCGCGGTGAAAGGAAAGGTAGCGAGCTACCTACGGTGCTAGTTTTACAAGACGTACGCTTATTGTGTAGGGTGATTAGGATAATATGGAATATATTTTTGTTTTATAGGAATTTTTAAGGTGGTGTCACAAGAGCGCATGTTGTGATGTCGGTGTTGTCCGCAATTTTGGCGTAGAAGGTCTTTATTAACATATTGTAGGTTTGCAGGCGATGAAAGATATTAGAGAGCAGAGTGAGATGGAGCGCGCGATAAATCGCACAATCCACGGTGTAGGAGCGCTGTGTTACGATGGAAGCACAGAGAATATTTGCTTTAGGGCCGTTGTAAGGATTTTAACCACGACTGCCAAAGTCAGTGCTTGCATGTCCCAGATAGACAAGGAATTGAGAACTTACAGATATTGTCACAGCAAAATGAGCGAGAGGGTGAACAGGGAAATAAGTTCCTGGTCCCAAGCCTCCAAAGACATAGCACACGTTCCCCATAAGATAGATTTGTTTTGTGCGCGCAAGAGTGAAGTACGCAGGATCCTAGGTGCTTTCCATGAGATGTATCATGTGGACAGCGTAGTAGGTAATGCTCGCGGGCTGATGATAGAGTTATTGATTAGGGAGTGCAGAAGGCTGCGGCACGACGGCGTGCAGACGCGCGGCAGTGAACCTTCTAGCGGAGAGCCTTGGGACATTGGTTACAACAGTGAGACCAGTCGAGACATCGTAAGCATACTCAATAGATTTTCTGAAGCTAAGCGCAACGCAGGTAAATATCCTGAACAATGGTACAACAGAACCCTTTTGTGTTTTGCAACGGAAAGAACCATCATTAGCGGTTCGAGTTCGGGGGCACAGCAAAACAAGGTGTGTATTTGTTGCGAGATTCCACAGGGTCTAGAGCTGAAGGTGTGGACTCAGGAGCTTTGGGTGCTAGGCAGCGTAGGAGGCAAGGTTTCCGCCGAGTACCATGATTCACTGATGGGCATATCTAGCATTTTTGTCAGAGAAATTACAGGTACGGGTGCGGTAAGAGGGTTTCGTGAAGTTGAGGTAATCGGGGACAATCGGGGCTGCGTGCGTATTCACCATGGACGAGTGCAAGGCAGGGCTAAGATTGGCGGGAACAACTCCGGTGAAATTTTCTGCAGCACCCGTTTAGATGTCGGTGAAACGACTATGGAGAACGCGTTCGGGTACGAGGAAAAGGTGGTCAAGTCCACCGTCGAGTCGGATCCCTTTGGTACGGTGCGTGACGACAAGCGATTTCGCTTGGAGATTGAAGGAAACAATTCCGGAAATGTGTGCGTAGAAGGGGACGGCGTATACAAGGCCGAAGTGCTAATTCAGGGCAATAGCAGAGGAAAGGTTCTCTGCGCTAATGCTAATCTGAGAATACGTGGTCGCGAGATAAATGATGTAAGTGCTAACAAAACCCAATTTCCAGATGGGGCAGGTGGTTCTAGGTCTGGTTTGTTATCTAGGTTGAGGCTCTTCTACTGCAGTGCACCGGAACGGGAAGATGATGTGTGTGAGTTTGCCCCCTACGTCCACGTGAGATATTGTGATGTGGAGATGTCAGTGAACTCATTGACAAGCATGTCCATATACGGAACGCACAGTAAGCTAAGGCTAGCGAACTTCAACCACACCGCTGATAACAGGATTTACGATTGCAGAATTTTCTTACACAACAGCACGATTATTCAAAGTGCAGGGACTGAAATCAGCCATGTCCGTACCAGCAATATCCATTTGGAAGCTAGTGGAGTCTCTTTGCCTGATGCTACGGTCGAGCACAGTGTGTTGGATCTAAACGGGGATTCATACCTTGCCGCGCGAAGTATGGATACTTGTGATATGACAATTGGAGAGCGAGGTTATGCGCACATTTACGGCTCCATGAACGGCTGCAGGACGCTTCTTCTGAGGAATGCAAATGCGCATAATCGAAGAGCAGAGGCAAAAGTTCGCGCGAGACAGGAGCAGCACCTACGAGAACGTGGTCTGCGCGTGTCCAAAATTGAGCTCGGGGCTGTTTATGTAGAAGAAGGGCATCTATTTGCTAATTGCATGTCGGATGTCTGTCTGATGATTGGTGGTTCCAGCGATGTCCATGTTTCCTATTTCAAGAGAGGCAGTATTAACATAGGCGGGGACTTACATACCCTACCTCCCGATGATACCGGTGACAAAGAGGTGCCTGCGAGCACTGTGAAAAAGTCCATAAGATTTGCACTGGAGCGGGAAGGAGTTAGGCAGATATTGGGGACGGTGGATGACGCATGGCAGGGCTTTGTAAGCATTGTGCCACTCAGAGAGAGCTACGTAATGAAGCGCAGTGGCATGTGCATGCTGAATTTCGAACTTATTGAGGGCGCAGAGGTTTTTGCTGGCGGTATGGGTCACAAGAATACGCTTCTGCAAGTGAGAGACATGAAGGCCAGCACCTTTTCCATGAGGCAAGAGGGTGAAATGCACATAGAGAATGTTGAAAGGTGCACCGGTGAAATCTTTGGTCGCGGAGTTGAATTGCAGGTGGGAAGATTGCTTGGCAGCAAGCTGGAGTTATACGAGGGTGCCAAGTTTACGGTGTGGATGAACGCTTTGTATAGTACTGCCAAGATTGGCAAAACTACGACGCTCTCGTGGTTGCGCAACGGAAGTATCACGTGCGATGGAACAGTCACCAAAAATTTTGCCGCGGGACAGCATTTGTTTAAGGGTATGAAGTTCAGTGCAAAAAATTCTCCCGAAGGTGGTGCTCCGGCAGACAGCAGTGCCGTGATAATGAAGAAAAACATATTCCAGGATCATGATGGCAAAATCTCGCAGCAGCTAGGGGGAGCTATGTACCTTGAAAGTGTGTCTATAGAAGAGGTTGACGGACCAAAGTCTCGAGATGCGATACTCAAGCGCGCAGAGCTCATGACAAAGTTTTGCCGAGGCCAAATTATCCAGGTGGTCAATGTTGTGGAAGGCACGCGTGCCTCCGTCCTGGGCATTTGTAGAGATCACTGTGCAACGTCGATACGGTCAGCCACGGAAATGTTGCCACTGTTCCGGATTCTACATGAAGACAATCGCATGATAAGCACCGCAAGCTCCATGACAACAGCCTCCAAACAAGCACGTCGAGTGATGATACCCAGTGTTCCAGGAGAAACGCCTGGCACTAGTGGACGAGTTGCAGGAATTCTTAAGCCAAGTGTCGCTTCAGGTGCCATTCCTAAGGTGCCACGCAGCGGTTATTCCTACGGGAGACTGCATGCTACAACGCCCGAAGCAACCACATCACGTGGTGGTGAGGGAACAACTGAAATGCGGCACCGTAAGGTCACTACTTCTGATCCAAGGGTTACCACTGCGCCCACGAGTGGGGAAGCTTCATCTTCCAGCAAGTCTATGTCGAATCCTAAGCTTTTGAGCGCGTTTGTGCGCAAGAGAAGTGGTATAGTGTCACCTTTCAGCAATGCCTACTTAACTGGAGAGCAAGGTACTGCTGTTGCGGACACAGAGGAGTGCCCATTGCTCCTGGACTCAGTGCGTGTGTCAGAGGTGTGTAGCAGCAAGTTGATCGTGTAGAGCAAGGATTGCAGTAACACCGGTCGGAAGTTGAAGTTGTCTGTTGCCCCCACAGTGACTATTAGATGCAAGTCCGTTACGATTCGGACCCAAGGGAACGCGTTGCCTTATTCCCGGATGGGCGCGGACTTGTATTTGATTAATGTTCACCAAAGTTGAGACAAGAAATCGTTGATAGTGGCCTGATAGATAAAATATGCCAGGTACGACGCCAGCGTTATCAGGTATGTGTAAGACGCTCTTACCCTGAAGCATCCGCACAACACGCCTATCAGAGAACCGACCACATGCATCCAGGCAAACAGCGCCAACAGCGCCAAAACGGCCGAACGGACATATATGTGCGGCATGCCACCTTCCGACCTGTGATATTTCGCGCGCGCAAGAACTACCAACCTGCCCAGGAGCCAGTTAACCGCCCCCCCTACTGATGAACCTAAGGTCGCTATTGCTATAGACGGCACACATCCATAGCCTCCGAAATAGCACATGATCCTGAAGACGGTTGCTCCACTAACTGGGAGAACCATGGACCCTATGATACTATCGGTAAACAGCAGGAGGTACACCTCCAACGTATGAGAAAGACCCACAAGCCACCCCAAAGCGCGTCCGAGGACGGAAAGCGGGACCGGTGCGATTCGAACGCACGACCCTCAGATTAGGAATCTAATGCTCTATCCTACTGAGCTACGGCCCCAAAACACCCAAACCCCCTGGCATTGTTCACACTCTACACAATCTTTGCATCCTGGACAACTAACATTTTCCCAAAACGCAAACACAGCTACGATCGCTGTCTCTTGCACCGCAACTCCTGGTCCGTGCGGAAATGTCTACTCGTACGAGAAACGAGGCTAAGATGAGGCGCGCAGCTGATAACCGAAACTAATATGCTTGCTGTCTGGGGCAGGAGTCCATTCATGACCCACACCTCTCTTGCAACATCTGCACAGCTTCCCGGCTGGCCATTCACAATCACGGAGAGCAAAGCGGCCTCAAGACGCTGGTATATTAAATCAAGGCTCATGCAGGAGACCTACATAGGTGCCGCTCTAGGCGCCCCAGGTACCACTCCGATCCCTAGTTTCAGCCGCGCCTTGTGTGGAAACGTCCACAACCATGGTTTTATCATGGCAGCTGAAACGAATGAGGTTTTTTACAAAAACAAAGCACGAGAACACGGCAGCGCCTGCTACTATTATAAACCAGACATTTTTATACATGCATCTGTTATGTCGGTGATCCGTTCAACACAATAGCTCATTGCGGTATAAATGCTAGAATTATTAGAATTTAATGTTAGTATTCCCGCAGTGTCGTACCTGTGATTTTATGAAAACTATCTGCATACTCCTAGTTCAGATGGCGCTTTGGGTGGTTTTCTCTGGGTATTTTGATCTGTTTTTTCTCTCTGCTGGCGCGATAAGCTCGGCATTGTCTGTTTTTGTTCTGCGCAGATTATCCCGCGCCGTTGCCGCAGATTCGGATTCCGAAAGGCGCGATTTATCTTTCGCTGACAGTGCACGCTTTGTGGCAGGGCTTTCTTGGTACCCTTCGTGGATATTCTCTCAGGTTGTGCTGTCCGCGTGGTACGTTACCAAGAAGGTGTTCATGCGCGATGTTACGAAACTGCAACAGGGTTTTGTCATAGAAGTCGTAAGCACGACTCAGAACAGCGGGCTAGGGGCATTTTTGTTGGCGAATTCAATAACCCTGACTCCCGGAACTGTGGGGATGAGGGTGATGCCCGATTACAGCGTGAAAGTGCTGGCTTTAGATCGGGAATTGCTGTCTGGAGTCGGGGCTATAGACAATGCGGTGCGCCGCGTTGCGGGAGGTAGTAGCAGTTGTCCTGCGAGTAAGCAAGATTAAGCAGCAGATAGGGCAGACAGATAGTGCAGAAAGGCTGTTGATGGGGTCTCCTCTGGAGCTGGCTGCTCAGGTGCTGCCTGGGCTGGCTTGGTGTGCTCTCTCGTAAATCTGGATGATGCCGCTGATAGTGAGGAGACTATTAATATCGTTTATGTCCTTGCAATTCTTGAAAAACCGAGATCCTCCCCCAGTTGCTACTACGTGTAAGGTTTTGTCGCTTTCCTCGTCGAATATCCGCCTGAGCACCCCCTCGACCATGGACCTGTATCCCCAGTACAACCCAGTTTCCATGGATTGGGCAGTAGAGGAACATATGATCTTTTGCGATTCTCGTACGCACACCTGAGGCAACAGTGCAGCGCATTTCATGCTCTGGGTGAGGCAGGATATTCCGGGTGTCATCACCTGTCCGTAGAGAGCCCCATGCTTGTCCAGTAGGTTGAACACGGTGACAGTGCCCATATCAACAACTAGGAGGTCCTTATCGGGCCACAGAGCGCGCGCGGCCACCAAACCGGCCAGCCTGTCGGTCCCTATGGCTTCTTGAGCCAAGCGAATTTTTACCCCAAACAGCTCTGCGTGAGAGTTCTGTACGAACATAGGTGAAATGCCCAAGAAATTTTCAAACATCTCTCGAATATGCACGCTTACTGCCGGCACAACGCTGGAAACAGCTGCTCCACGCACCTGCTTTATGTCCACAGATTCCTGAGATGTGAGCATGCTCACAAACGCGAAATACTCAGCAGCGGTCCTGCTATTACACGTCGACACCTTCCACTGATGGGTGATTTTGCCATTTGCGTAGACGGCTACCTTGACGCTGGTATTTCCCACATCGACTGCAAGTATCATAGATTTTTACTGCGCTTCGGCACCTACCGCCTGCTCCACCTTGGAGAACCCCTCTTGCACCAGAAGCTCAGCTAGCTCCTTGTTAATCCTCTGCGCTACACCCATGCCCTCATACACCAAGGCAGTGTACAGCTGAACCAACGATGCCCCAGCCTTTATTTTTTGCAGGGCTTGAGCTCCACTGCTTACTCCTCCGCACCCGATTAATACCACCTTTTGTCCCACCAAAGAATACATTTCTGAAAGCACTCTTGTGGACAGGTCGAACAACGGGGGGCCGCTCAAACCTCCGGTTACTGACTTGCTTATCTTTTGCTCGCCAAGCAGACTGAGGTCGGTTGTGGTGTTGCTCACGATAATCCCGTGAATTTTATGCTGCACGACTTCGTCCGCAATGTCCTGTTTTGATCTATCACTGATATCCGGAGATATCTTCAGGAATATGGGCACCGATTCCGCCTGGTCAACC
Organism: Anaplasma sp.; assembly: GCA_052043585.1. Classification (GTDB taxonomy): domain Bacteria; phylum Pseudomonadota; class Alphaproteobacteria; order Rickettsiales; family Anaplasmataceae; genus Anaplasma. Next base: position 11,884 of record JBQEQV010000094.1, read on the forward strand.
GAGCGACGAGCATCCCGCACAGCAGAGAGAATCTCGCTGAGAGGAGCCTTCTGCTGCAGATTACTAAGCCCTTTCGTATTTGGAGAAGAGAGGTTTATGGTAATATAACTCGAAAAGCCATACACGCTTCTAACCAGTTCTGCGTACTCTGCAGGCGGATCACTGCAGCCCTTGCTCATACCAACATTTACCCCAAATACCAGGTTGTTGAGCTCCTTCCTATCTATTTGCTTAATCAGGCGTCGCATCCCTCTATTGTTGAATCCCAGACGATTCACCACGGCCTTCTGATTCACAAGCCGAAAGACACGGGTCCCGCTATTACCAGCTTGAGGCTTGAGCGTCACAGTGCCAACCTCTGTGAACCCGAAGCCCAGTCCCATGACGGGCTTGATAACCTCGGCATTCTTGTCGAACCCAGCAGCCAGGCCCACGGGTGTCCGAAACCTTAGGTGACAAACCTGAGTATTTAAACACTCAGGCATCTGCCCTCGAGCTTCCGGGATCAACCCATGCTTCAGCCCGAAAATCACTAACCTGTGTGCCATCTCGGGTGGGATCCAAAAAAGAGGACCAAAGCTAGACGCAGACAATAGCGCTACCAAACTAAGCAACTCGCGGGAGTATACCACATCCTATATGAAATACCAAAGCTCGCCAGGGGAATGAGGATACGAGTTTTACGCTACTGTTATGATAACTGCAACAACTGTCAATATATGCTAAGTAACGATATGGTACACTCCCAGCTACCTGATGCGGCATGCTACTTGCAATTCCGCGGTTGTGCCGCATTTCGCTTCGACTGTGTGAGGCGAACCTGGCTAGAATGCGGTCTTTGGATAGGGGGTTGCGAATGCGGATCTTGTCTGTGGACAACGCACCGGAACTTAGGATCCTGCACACCAGATCCTCGGTAATAGAAAAAATAGACAAAAAAGTCCTAGGGCTTGTGGACAGCATGATACAGGTGATGAACACAAGCGACACAGTGGGTTTCTCCCCAATTCAACTTGGGCACTGTAGCAGAGTGTTTGCCATAAACATGACTAGCGGTCTGTTTGATGTTGACCAGGATTTGAAGGTATTGTCCGGGTATCACTCACTGCGAAACAACATTTTGGTCTGTGTGAACCCTGAAATAATCAGCTTTTCTGGTGAGATGGTGACCTTATTTGAAGGCTGTCTCTCGGCGAGTTCCTATGGCCTTATCGGTATAAGTAGACCCCAGCACCTTGATCTTAAATATACCGATCTCATGGGCAATGAATGTGTGATACGGGCCTATAACTGGCTGTCCAGATGCATCCAGCACGAGATGGATCACCTGAACGGCGTACTGTTGGCCAACGTTGTGGATAACATACGCAATCCAGAGGTCGAGAGCGTTTCTGATGAGGACTACAGCTCAATTCACATTCTTCTATTAGAAAAAAATCCCAAACCTAAACTGTCCTCTTAAAGCTTCGCGCTTCCGGCCCCTGATGGGAACCCCTCTTCAGAGGCACGGGTCCACGTACAATGCACACGATGCACTTCGATCTGGGCTGGTAAGTGTGCATATTGCTTGGTACAATGTAGCCATTTGTTCGCGGATGGAGGAATGTATGACCATATCAATAAACGGCCCTGGACTCTGTGCGAGGGGTCCTGCGGAGAACTTGGTAGTAATGCTGCATGGTAGGGGAGGAAGTGGCGACAACATGATGGTGGTTGCATCCCAGATGTCCAAAGATTTACCCGACACCCAGTTTATGGCGCCGCATGCGTACAGGGGTTACGGGAGTGGCTATGCGTGGTTCTCAGATAGTGTCAGGGACATGGAAGAGGAGACCGCGATGGTTGAGATTATGGAGTCAGTGGAAATTGTGAGCAAGTTCATCGATGCACAATTAGAGAAGTTTGGCATAGGTGATGACAAGCTATCTCTGGTGGGGTTCTCCCAAGGTGCTATGCTGTCCATATATATAGGGCTGTGTAGAGAAAAAAGGTGCGCCTCTATTGTAGCCTACTCTGGAGCTGTGCTATTCCCCAATGTTTTGGCTACTAAGATACGCTCGAAGCCAAATGTGTGTCTTGTACATGGAACAAGTGATGATGTTGTTCCATTGCATTACTTCAACGAGGGTGTGAGCTTCATGAATACGCACAACGTTCCGATGGTAGGACACAAAATGGAGGGAGTTGATCACACCATCAGCAGCGAGGGATTAGCGCTCGGTATAAAATTTATCGAAGAGCATTTCGCCTAGTATCCTGTGTTTTGGGCCATGTGCCGCAATTTGTGACGTAAGAAATTCTCAGAGAGATATTGATGGATTTTCATTAAAGTGTATCATGCCACGTGTGCGTGTATTATGTCAAAGATGTCAAAGTGACCTCTGTACGAAACACTATCGGCGACCCCATGGATGTTTTTGACTTGTGGTACTCTGAGATGTTGATATCCGTTATGGGGTCCCTGAAAGATCCTGCTGCTATGACTCTGGCTACCTGTAGCGAGCAGGGTGTTCCGTCGGCGCGTGTTGTGTTGCTAAAAAGATATGACAGGGGCGGGTTCGAATTTTTTACCAATCTCAAGAGCAGGAAAGGTCGCGAAATAGCCGCCAATCCGCTGGTCGCGCTGGTATTTGACTGGAGATACATTGGCAGGCAAGTACGTGTTGAGGGGACGGCGACATTCCTTAGCGCAAGTGAGTCAGATGCCTACTATGCCTCCAGACCCCGCGAAAGTAGAATAGGTGCATGGTGTTCTAAGCAGTCTATGGTTCTTGAGGATAGGAACGAGTTGCTGATGCAATTTGAGAGTATGACGCGACGGTTCGAAGGGCAGGACGTACCTCGTCCGGAGTTCTGGGGCGGCATCAGGGTCATTCCGCACGTTGTTGAATTTTGGACAGAGAGTGAGCACAGGTTACATCTGCGCAAGCAGTACAGCAAGACAGACGATGGAGGGTGGAAGTGCGAGGAGCTGTACCCCTGATTTCTGCCTTCTACGGGTCTGGCTCTAACGGCCGATGATGCGGGGCTATGCGTATTGTACGGCATCAAGGAAACTTCGCGCCACCGAGGCATCGTTGAACTCCACGGCTCTGCCGCCAATTTGCTGAGTGGTTTCGTGTCCCTTGCCTGCTATCAGAAGCATGTAATCTCCACGTGCGGCGAGGTCGATTGCATGGTGTATTGCCTCTCGTCTATCAGGGACCTCGATTGCACGCTTGCAGTGTGACAGAATCTCTTCACGGATTGCTGCTGGGTCCTCGCTCCTTGGGTTGTCGTCCGTTATTATAACCGCATGGGCGTATTTATCGGCTATCATGGCCATAGTCTTGCGCTTTTCCTTATCTCTCTCACCGCCGCACCCAAACACGAGGGCTATTTTTTTGGAGAAGCCGTGCCACCTTAGCGAAGTTAGAGCCTGCCTCAAGGCCTCCGGAGTATGTGCATAGTCCACAATAGCCAGGTCTCCCACCCGTTCCATGCGCCCCTTGGGGGTCACCAGGCGATTTATCGGTATGTTATCGTGGCCCGAGGCTGATGCCACCACCAGAGCAAGAGCGCACAGTAGGTTGGATATTTGAAACTTCCCTAGGACATGAAACGGCCCTTCGTATACTATGTGGTCATGTATTTCTATTGTTATGTTGTGCCCGGATTTGTTGCTCTCCAGGCGCGTGAGCCTCACATCTCCCCTGTTGATGCCGTAGGTGATAACCCTGCGGTATTCCGCCAACCGCCTCAATTCCTCATATTTGCCGGAGTCCGCGTTAAGTATAGCGCATCCTTTGTGGGACAGCACTTCGGAGAATAACTTCCTTTTCGTGGCCCAGTATACCTCCGTGCTTCCGTGATAGTCTAAATGGTCTTGGGAGAGATTAGTGAACGCAGCAGCCTGTGTTGCGACGCTGTAAACGCGTTTTTGGGCGATTCCGTGGCTAGAGGCCTCCATACACAAATATTCAACCTGTGAATCATGCAACTCCCTCAGCGTTCTGTGCAGGACTGCAGGGTCTGGAGTCGTAAGCGAGGCTTCCTGACACGGTGCTGTGGATGCGCCGTTGCCTACTATTGTGCCCAAAGTGCCTATGCTTGCCCCTTTGTGCCCGGTTAAACTCCAAATCTGTCTGCAGAAATCGGCTACGGAAGTTTTGCCATTTGTTCCTGTAACTGCTGCAACAAACCTCGGCTGCTTATCCTGATAAAACCTTGACGCGAGTCTGTGGTACAGGTCACGCAGAGCCTTACAAACAATAAACTGGCCACTATCGGTGTTATCTATCCCATCAGTGTCGCTGATCACTACAAAACCAGCCCCGGCCTTAATTGCGTCTGGTACAAACTGCTTTGCTGCATCCGTGAGGCATACAAACACGTATCCCTGCCTTACATTTCTGGAGTCGGCAGTGACACCAGTGGCCTTGGTGGCTAGCTCTCGCGCGACACAATCAAGATCCATACATTCTAATGTGGCGTTTTCGGGGAGTAAAGCACACAACCTGATACGCCACAAGTGCCATATTGGGAAGCGGTGCATTTGAGAATGCGTTGTTTATACAGTTGTATAAATTATCTGCACTCCATAGCGAAGGCCCTGAGACCTAAAACCTGTGCCGCTCCAGCGCACGTGTCACATATTATATGTGGCTATGGCCGCAGAATCGGATTACACAGCCTTCCTTCTGAGGCCTGTGCCCACCTGGTCGCAGCTGTGCATTCGCTGTTGGGACTACAATCGCGACAGGGCCTCCTCCATGGATGCTATGACTTCCTCTGGGTCTTCTAGGCCACAATACACCCGTATTCCATCGACGCCAGCCTTAGCAGCATTCATCAGAGATCCCTTGACTATTGGGAGAATGACGCCCTTAAACCCTCCGAAGGACAACCCTATCTTGAAAACCTTGATGTTCTCCAGCATACGATCCACCTCTTCCACCGAATAGTTTCGATCGAACATGAGATTGACCAAGCCGAGGCCGTACATACCCTTGCAGTACTTCTCCCATATCTCGCGTTGCGGGTAGGAAGGAAGACCGGGGTATATCACTTGGGCCACCCTTTTGTGGTTCTTCAGCCTGTTGGCAAAGGCAATAGCAGTACTCTGAGCCTGCCTCATGCGCACGCTCATAGTCTTTATGCCCCGGTGGACCAGATAGCAATCGTCGGATGATACCCACAGACCGTAATTCCTGTACTCCCTGTATAATGTCTCAAAAATCTTCACATCATTTGTTATCGATGCTCCCATCATAATATCGGAGTGCCCACCGAAGTACTTTGTGAGGGAATACATGGTAATGTCTGCGCCATGCTCCAGCGGATTTAGTACCGTGGGTATGCAGGTATTGTCACACACTGTGACAATATTCCGTTTTTTCGCAAACTCCGTAATAGGTGCTATATCCTCGAAAACCAACCTGGCGGAGCTAAGAGTCTCAATAATGATGAGCGAAGTCTTCTCATTCGCCAGAGTCGGTACATCCTTCGCGGACTTGTAGATGGAAACGCTCCTCCCGAGTTTCGGTAGAGATTCCTTTATGAATCTGTGCACCTTGAAATATGCTTGCTCCGGAATCAATATGTGAGACCCCACCTCGGAGAAAGCTATGCAAAGTGTCACCAGACAAGAAAGGCCTGAGGGATACAACAGAACATGCGCTCCTCCGTCTATTGCCCCAATATCTCTGGCCAAGTGGATGTAGGAGTCAGAAGCAGTGTTCCCGTAACTTGCGTCTATGCATATGGTCCTATTCTCTGCGCCGCGGCATCCCCCATATGCACTCACAATCTCCTGTACGCTTTTAAATGGAACCGTGGTCCGTCTTTGTACTGGAGGCAGCAACTCAATTGCTGCCTTGCGATTTGTGTTTCTGGCAGGTACCCCAGAATTCCCTCTATCTGACTCTATCACTTAACTTCCCTAGCTTCGTTATCAGTATTCAAGAGAAATGAAACAGAATGCACCATCGCTATCTCATTTCCCAGGATTTGATGCATCAACCTCTGCCTGAGTAATCTGTCCATTCCGGAAAAACCTTCGGAAACGACCGTGACCTTTATATGGGACACCGCGTAGCCAGAACTACCAGCGTGTCCAGCATGCTGCTCAGATTCATTGGTTACCCGCACCTTGGCGTCGGCCATTACGGCGGTGATCTTCTTTTTGATCAACTCAGCCAACCGATCGTACTCACTATCGGACGAAGAACTTATTATCCCCCCCCCCCCCGCTAGAAACCCGGGGTTATCTTCTGATCCTGAGACTGGAGTCAGGCAAGTCTCCATACCAAGCCACCAATGTTACGAACCCCGCATTGTTAAGAGAGGGCGCATTGGTTGTCAAGGAAAAATTGCAACCCAACCTTGCAGTTTGACGCCACACGAGGCGTGCATGCGTGTAGAGGAATATGCGATAAGTTAAGCACGTGTTAACGCATTGCATGATACAACAAAATAATTTTGTATCTTTAAGTAACTTGAGCTGGAAATCGTAGGATATCTTGGTTGTTTAGAGGATTGCTATGAAAGTTGGTAGGATTACTGCTTTTCTTTTTATATTCTGTGCGTCGCTCTGCTTGGAGGTAGGTGCCTGTATCGCTGTCAGTAGCGCTGGGGGAAGCGCGTCTAATGCGGATAAGTACGCATCAGTGACAAGCGATAACGAGACTAAGAGTGCCGCAGATTTAGACGGCCGGGAAGGAGTTGTTTTTTCAGGTAATACGCAAGATTGCCGCAACTCAAGCCAAGAATTCTACCCATTCTACAAAACAGAAAATAACAGTGAATGCAGGTTGCCGTACGCTCCTCCTATGAATGTGTTCGACACTGCGGTGCTGGGGATGTGCGGCGATTGGGGGAATCACCCGAGCAAGAGTGACTTTTTGGCAATGTTGGAGAATGTATCTATACGAAGAATCGTGCAGCGTATTTACGATGAACTGGACCACGAGGTATTTACTGCCGGTGCTGGCCTAGAGCTATTTAAAGAAGAATTGGCGGAGTTGTGGTCGGGGGAAAGCGGCATTGTGCATGTATTTTGCGGTGCGCTAAGTAATGAAAAGCTCAGGGGTATGCATTTTTATGGCAGATACCTACAAGCTCAAAATGAACAATGGGCTGGCAGGGACTATAGCCATGTGGAACAGATAAATGACTGGGATTTCTCTCCGTCAATGAAGTACAAAACTCCGGGAGGTGAAGTGAAAATCAGAGGTATGGCGGAAATGGCGGTAGACCTTTCACATGCTGATGATTTAATAATTGGAGCAACTAAGGCCTATAAAGGCATGCGGCCGCACTTGGTGCAAGAAGGGCAGAGGCGTTGCGTATATAGCGATGGTGAGAAACAATACATTTTGATGGCCAGGAAAGATGCCATTGTCACGTTCTACCCAGTCTCGATTTTCAACTCCACCTGTGCATCAGGACAGGATACCACTCAGTGTGATTGTATGAATTATTTGGAAGGTGACGAGTGGACGTTGTTTGAATCAGAGGAGACGCAACACTAGCCCGGTGCGGATGAGAAACTTTATTAGTCCTCTGCGGAGGCTGATATCCTACGAACCGTGGTCCATGTCGCATATACCGCTCTCAGCGGGCTAATGCGGAAAATGGGACAGCTCGAACGGTGTAATATCTGGCCCGGTGCAGCGAGAATAGTATCAGCGGGAGCCTGAAGCAAGTTGCCCTGGTTTTACTGGTTGTGTTTGGAGTGGCGCATCATGCAGAGCAACTCCCAGAAGCTTTGCCAACCGGGTTACCATTGCATACGAGGAGTGCCTACTTGCTTTGAAGTGGCGTGGGGCACTCGTCCTGCTGCAACGCTGGAGATGCCTTTTGGGACTTTTCACGGCAAACCTTACCTGTATAATTGCACTAATTTCTGAAGTCGATAGGGCGGGGTTCATGGTTGATGGACTATTTGTTCATCTAAGGGCGCACAGTGACTATTCTTTGCTTGAGGGCATGATCAAAATAGACTCACTTGTGGCTATGTGCGTCAGGGAACGAATGCCAGCGGTTGCCCTGACGGATTCGGGGAACCTATTCGGCTCATTAGAGTTTTCCGATTGTGCTTCGAGTTCTGGTATACAGCCCATAGTAGGTTGTAACATTATGGTGCACGACTCGGGCCAGGACTTAGGCAACATCCTCGTGCTCGCAAAAACCCATGAGGGATTTTCGAATCTGATAAGCCTTGTTAGTGATGGCTTCAAGGAAAATCAGTTGGAGAAAAATAACAGAATAGACATCGGCGACCTGATCAAACAAAGCTCTGGGCTCATAGTTCTTACTGGGGGACACGACGATATTTTAGCCCGTGCGCTGCTGAGGAAAAGTGACGGCTTACAGGCCATGAATGCGCTTATAGAAAAGTTTGCTGATAACATCTATGTGGAACTGCAGCGTCATGGACTGGAATCTCAAATGGAGGTGGAAGAACTGTTAGTTGACTTTGCGTATGAGAAAGACATTCCGCTGGTAGCTACCAATGATGTATTTTTCGCCACAAAAGACGATTTTCATGCACACGATGTACTTTCATGCATTTCAGATGGCACCTATATAGTGCAAGAAAACAGGCGCAGATTGACGGCCGAGCACTATTTTAAAACATCCAAAGAGATGTACGAGCTATTCGTAGATATCCCCGAAGCAGTACGCAACACCCCCATAGTTGCGCAAAGATGCGCGTTTATTGCAGAAACGCGCAAACCGTCACTTCCGCACTTTCCGTGTTCTAATGGCAGGACCGAAGCTGAAGAGCTTACTGAGCGTGCAAAAGCAGGGTTAGATGCCAGGTTAGAGGATAAGCACATCAGCGAAGATCGAAAGGAGGGGTACTTTGACCGGCTGCAATACGAACTTGGTGTTGTGATCTCTATGGATTACTCAGGGTACTTTCTCATAGTGGCCGATTTCATCGACTGGAGCAAGCGGAACAACATAATGGTGGGGCCGGGTAGAGGTTCTGGAGCCGGATCTCTGATATCGTGGTCGCTCGGTATTACGGAGCTTGATCCGATAGAATACGGGTTGATTTTCGAGAGGTTTTTGAACCCTGAAAGGGTGTCCATGCCTGATTTTGATATAGACTTTTGCCAAGAGAAGCGGGACAAGGTTATAGAGTATGTGAGGCAGAAATACGGGTACGTAGCACACATAATCACCTTTGGTAAATTGCAGGCCAGAGCCGTGTTGCGTGACGTTGGCAGAGTTATGCAAGTGCCCTACGCACAAATCGACAAGATATGCAAGATGATCCCGATGGATCCAGTAAGCCCGGTTACGCTCTCTGAGGCTATAGAGATGGATCAAAATCTCAAATTGGAGCAGGAGACTAATCATGTAGTTGCAAAACTTCTGGAGGTGGCGCTGAAGCTTGAAGGACTGTACAGACACGCGTCGGTGCACGCTGCTGGTATAGTGATATGTGACAAACGCCTCGAGAATTTTTTGCCGCTATATTACGACCGGTCGTGCTCACTGCCAATTACGCAGTACAGTATGAAGTATGTTGAGAAGGCTGGGCTGGTGAAGTTTGACTTCCTTGGGTTGCGCACCCTAACCATGCTTGACCAGGTGTGCTCCCTAATAAAGGCTAGGGGAGCTGATATAAAACTCTCGGAGCTGCCCATAAATGATAGCAAGACATACGAGATGCTTGCCACGGGGAATTCTGTCGGGGTGTTCCAGCTCGAAAGCGCGGGCATGAGAGAGGCGATCAGTAAACTCCGTCCCGACGGGATCCACGATATAATCGCGCTCATCTCGCTATACCGTCCCGGTCCCATGCATAATATGGCTGTATACATAGCTCGTAAGCATGGGTTGGAGCATCCGGATTACATACATCCCATGCTCGAAGGAGTGCTGAAGGAGACATTTGGGGTCATTATATATCAAGAACAGGTGATGGAAATCGCCAGAATTTTAGCCGGCTATAGCCTGGGTAGAGCGGATTTACTCAGGCGAGCTATGGGTAAAAAGATAAAGGAGGAAATGGACAAGCAGAGGGAGGATTTTGTAAATGGTGCGATCAAGAATGGTGTAGACAGGAGCAGAGCCAGCTACATATTTGATTTGGTTGCAAAGTTTGCAGGTTATGGTTTCAACAAATCGCACGCTGCCGCCTATGCGCTTATTAGCTTTCAGACCGCATATCTCAAGGCGAATTACACGCAGGAATTTTTCACTGCATCAATGAATCTCGATATTGGTGACAAAGACAAGCTTGAGCTCTTATGTCAGCAGGCGAAGATGTGTGGTGTTAGTGTACTGCCACCCGACATCAATTCCTCTGCAGCTTTGTTTTCTGTTGCTGGTGATTCAATAAGATATGGACTTGGTGCTTTGAAAAATGTTGGGCAGACTGCTGCCGGAGAAGTCATTCCAGAAGAAGGCAAGAGGTACGACAGCATTTGGGATTTCGCGTGTAACATAAGGGCCAAATGGGCTTGCAAGCGGGTTATAGAAAACCTGATCAAATCTGGTGCGCTAGACAGCATACACCCAAACAGGAGGCAGCTTTTTGAATCTCTAGGGGTGATTCTGGATGCGATTGATGGCAATAGGAATGACGAGCAGTCCAGGCAGAGTAGCCTATTTGGGGTGACTGGTGCGCACAGATTACTAGAAGTGGAAGATTGGTCCGAGGAAGAAAAGGTGCAGCATGAATTTACTGCACTGGGCTTCTATCTCAGATATCATCCCATGAGTAAATACGAGAGTATCTTGCGCAATTTAGATATCAAGTTTGTCAGTGAGTGCCAAGATCCGACGAAGGCTGGGATGCGCAAGTCCGCTGGTACAATCTCCAGCGTAAGGATTAGGTCTTCAAACAGGGAGAGGTTTGCTATCGTTAGAATTTCCGATCCCTATGGAGTGAGTGATGTGGCATTTTACAATAGCAACGTTATAGGGGCCAGTAGAGACTTATTCCACTGTGGGGTTTCTGTGATGATAGACATGGATTATAACGCTGCGAAGTCTAGATTAATCGGCAAAAGCATCAGTAGCTTCAGCGACGGGCTTACCAGCATGATGCGAAAGCTGAAGAACGTAGTCATCCATTTTGGTCAGGGTGTTCCTGTACCCAGCGTATTGCGGGAGATTTTGAGTAATAAACGCGGCAAAACAGAAGTTTTCATCGAACTTCCATCTGGAGGGAATTTGGTATTAATCAAGCTTCCAGGTGTGTTTTCGATCACACCCGAGGTGTATATGAGGATCCTGGGATTGGATTGGGTGAAAAAGATTTCGGTCAATCATTGTGGGTCTTACATGCGAGCGTAACATCTGCAGCAATCTAACTCAGATGCCGATTATATCGACAAGGGGTGCGCGAAGACTTTGTATTTCGAGATGAACTGGCATATCAGTATGATCGTCGCATCGGAGCCTTGGTAGCAGCTTATGCCATGTTATTCGGTGAAATCCTTGTCATGCGATATACTTAGTGACAATATACTTAAGTAGTTAATATGGGTGTGGATTGGTGTACTACGGCACCGTATTGCAAGATGGTGCGGAGATGGTAGGGTGTAAGTATGCATCCTGTACCGCGTTAGTTTTGGCATCTCAGGCTGTTGGCATATCCAGAATTTATGGTGTCCCCCGGTGCGCAGAAGTTCTTAGTGTGGTTGAAGTTCTAGGCTCCCTGGGGGTCAGAGTGGTTTGCGAAGGAGGGTGCTACACAGTTGATGGATTAGGTGTTGGGGGTCTTGCCAGGCCTCATGCCGAGGTGTGCGTTGGGTCTTCTGTATTCGTAACGTGTCTGGTACTAGGCCTTTTAGCTGCTCATTCGTTTCCTGTATTTTTATTCAGGAGGCGTGGTGGCGACGCTGTGTGCGAAGACATCGATGATGCGGAGATAGGTGCGGTTATGAGAATGTTGACCCTAGCGGGCATGAGATTTGTAAATAGTGGTACGCCCTTACCAACTTTGGTATTGGGATATGAGGATTGCATGCCGATTTTTCCGAGTACCACTATTTCTTCCAATGCTGTGAAAACCGCAATGCTTCTGGCATGTTCGGGCATTGCCGGGAGGAATAGTATACGTGTTAGCAGCGTGTTAGGAGAGAGCACAGAGTCCCTATTGAGGTGTTTTGGCTCCGAAATTTCTACAATATCTGATTGTGGTGAAACAATAATAAGCGTGGAAGGGCAAAAGGAACTGCTTGCGTGCGATGTGCATATTTCCCCAACTTTCAGCTACGATCGCACGACTGCCGTGGTACTCAGTTAGAACATATAAAATATTCGTCAAAGCGGCTTCTGTAGCGACTTTGCTAGAGGTCACGTTGGCGTTTAGTGGAACGTGCTTTTTCGTGGCATTTTTATCGCAGTTAGATACTTGTTACAGCTCATAAATTTTGTTAAAACACGGAAGTTGCTGGGGCAGTAAAGGGATTTTATCGGGGATTATCGCGAAAAGAATTCTAAAAATTGTTGACATGATTTGCGCTATGGTAGATACTCCTGACCAGAGCCACGTAGCTCTGTTGCTTGATTAGTTGAAGGGAACTTTAGAGTAGAAATAAAGGCGGCGGTGCGTATAGCTAAATTTTTTTAGTGCACTTAAGCTTATTTTGTTTTTGGTTTTTGCATGAGTCCAGATCATAATTTGCTTTTGTGATTGTAATCAAACTTGAGAGTTTGATCCTGGCTCAGAACGAACGCTGGCGGCAAGCTTAACACATGCAAGTCGAACGGATTTTTCTCGTAGCTTGCTACGGGAAAAATTAGTGGCAGACGGGTGAGTAATGCATAGGAATCTACCTAGTAGTATGGGATAGCCACTAGAAATGGTGGGTAATACTGTATAATCCCTGCGGGGGAAAGATTTATCGCTATTAGATGAGCCTATGTTAGATTAGCTAGTTGGTGGGGTAATAGCCTACCAAGGCTGTGATCTATAGCTGGTCTGAGAGGATGATCAGCCACACTGGAACTGAGACACGGTCCAGACTCCTACGGGAGGCAGCAGTGGGGAATATTGGACAATGGGCGCAAGCCTGATCCAGCTATGCCGCGTGAGTGAGGAAGGCCTTAGGGTTGTAAAACTCTTTCAGCAGGGAAGATAATGACGGTACCTGCAGAAGAAGTCCCGGCAAACTCCGTGCCAGCAGCCGCGGTAATACGGAGGGGGCAAGCGTTGTTCGGAATTATTGGGCGTAAAGGGCATGTAGGCGGTTTGGTAAGTTAAAGGTGAAATGCCAGGGCTCAACCCTGGAGCTGCTTTTAATACTGCGAGACTTGAGTCCGGAAGAGGATAGCGGAATTCCTAGTGTAGAGGTGAAATTCGTAGATATTAGGAGGAACACCAGTGGCGAAGGCGGCTATCTGGTCCGGTACTGACGCTGAGGTGCGAAAGCGTGGGGAGCAAACAGGATTAGATACCCTGGTAGTCCACGCTGTAAACGATGAGTGCTGAATGTGGGGGTTTTGCCTCCGTGTTGTAGCTAACGCGTTAAGCACTCCGCCTGGGGACTACGGTCGCAAGACTAAAACTCAAAGGAATTGACGGGGACCCGCACAAGCGGTGGAGCATGTGGTTTAATTCGATGCAACGCGAAGAACCTTACCACTCCTTGACGTGGAGGTTAGATCCTTCTTAACAGAAGGGCGCAGTTCGGCTGGACCTCGCACAGGTGCTGCATGGCTGTCGTCAGCTCGTGTCGTGAGATGTTGGGTTAAGTCCCGCAACGAGCGTAACCCTCATCCTTAGTTACCAGCGGGTAATGCCGGGCACTTTAGGGAAACTGCCAGTGATAAACTGGAGGAAGGTGGGGATGATGTCAAGTCAGCACGGCCCTTATGGGGTGGGCTACACACGTGCTACAATGGTGACTACAATAGGTTGCAACGTCGCAAGGCTGAGCTAATCCGTAAAAGTCGTCTCAGTTCGGATTGTCCTCTGCAACTCGAGGGCATGAAGTCGGAATCGCTAGTAATCGTGGATCAGCATGCCACGGTGAATACGTTCTCGGGTCTTGTACACACTGCCCGTCACGCCATGGGAATTGGCTTAACTCGAAGCTGGTGCGCCAACCGTAAGGAGGCAGCCATTTAAGGTTGGGTCAGTGACTGGGGTGAAGTCGTAACAAGGTAGCTGTAGGTGAACCTGCGGCTGGATTACCTCCTTTAGGCTTTTTGTCGTTTGTGTCATCTTATGGTGACTGCATTCGGCAAACGTGCCGCCGTCTTTGTTTCTATTTTTGTGTTCTGGGGGTTGTGTGGTGTTGAGGTCTAGGCCTTTGTCCCCGCATCTACAGGTCTACAAGCTGCCGGTTGCTGCTGTTCTTTCAATAATACATAGAGCTTCCGGTCTCTTTCTTTATGTGGGAGTGACCCTGCTTTCATGGCTCTTCGTCCTCTCGCGCTATTCTACAGGTTGCGTCGCTTCTTTTCTGGAGAATGCGGCGGTTTCTCTTTGTGTGAAGGCTCTGTCGTTTCTCTGCTGCGTGGCGTTCTCTTATCATTATTTTAATGGGGTGAGGCACCTGTTGTGGGACTGTGGAGTTGGCCTGAGTAAGTCATCTGTGGCGGTTAGTGGCGCCTTTGTGGTCTTTTTGACCGTCGCGTTCACTGCTGCTCTGTTGTTTTTTGTGTGGCTGTGATTTTGCGCTCATGAGTGGGAAGTCTATATATTTTTGGTGGATTCAGAGGATCACGGGGCTGGTCATGCTCCCGCTGCCTTTCTTTTTCGTGTATCTTTTCTCTTCTGTATCCGGCTCTACTGATGGGCTTTACGCCGCTTTGGAATGCGGGTTCTGGGTGCGCTTATTGGCCATGATATTTCTTGTAGTCGTGTTTTATCATGGGGTCTTGGGTGTTCAGGTGGTCTTAGAGGACTATGTGCATTCTGAGATCCTGAGAGCTTTTCTCATTACGTTTGTCAAGATATGTGCCGTGGTGACTGTGGTAACTGTTTTTACGGTACTGTTTTTTAATCCTGCTGCCTGTGCTTGATGTGCTGTCCGGGTTTTGTCTGGACGTGAAAGGTTGGCCGCTTTTTTAACTTCTCTGCTGCGGGAGTTTTTGTGGTGAGTCCTTGTTGTAGCGAGTTGCTTTCAGTGGTTTTACTGACTGTTAGGAAATTAGCTCTAGAATCCCTCTCTCAAGTGTTCCGGGGCAAAGATGGGTCTTAAGGAAGGTTGGGAAGCGTTTAGGCGCGGTGCGGGCGGATTGGCGAAGGAAGCCTCGCAGTCCAGGGGTGTCAGCGCACTTGGCGCGGTATGGAATGTTCTCCGACTGCATGTCAAAAATTTTTCCAGGCTCGATCCTATGAGCTACGGAGAGATGCAAAAGGTGCGAGTTCCCGAGATAAGATCCCAGCTTATAGATCGCAATCAGTATTGTGAGTTTTTACCCCCTAAGTGTTTTAAGCGAAACACCATGAGGATCGATAGCGGTCAGCTAATAATTGGCGGTAGGGGATTTCCGATCGAGCCTATCAACGATAGTGCCGGAGCGGAGAGGGTAATGACCTGTGATAACAAGCTGCTGTACGCGATCAACACCAATCACCAGGACAAAGCTCTGAAGATTTTGGGCCTGAGCCGCGATGAATATAAAAACAAGAGGCTGGTCATCGCGTGTGAAGGGGATAGGGTGATCCCTGTTGGCGATGCGGACTCCAACAAGAAGGTCATGAGATCTGTGTACAATTCGGAAATTGCAGTTGAGGTTCGGCGTATCAAGAACAGGGAAACCGGGTCAACGGCGTGGATTCCCACATTTCTTGTGGCGATGCCATGCAACATGGTCGCGAGTGCAATGAATTTTGCACTCATGGTGCCACATGGTATACTACATGGACTTACGCGGATGCTTGATGCAGGTGCTTCGCGCATGAGGCAAGAGGGAGAGCATCGCGCCGTAGCACGCCATAGGGGTACGGTAGAGGGTGCGGGTTCCCCCTGGGTATACGGAATTGCGGGTTTAGTTCTGCAGGGTTTGACATATACTGTGTCGCTTGCTGTAGGCGTGATTGGTGCTGTGCGCAGGCTTGCGGTTGGCATACCGAGGTCCATTCCCATTTTCGCGAGTGCGATACAGAATCGAGATAAGTCTCAGGCGCAAATAGGGGGCCTTTATTTGAAAGAGTCGTTTGCTGGGGCACATAATGATGTTGTAAGTGCCTTTAGAGGCGCATTTGTGGACCGTGTGGGCGCAGAAGAAAGTGCAAAATCTGGGGGCGTGGAATCCCATGCATCGCGTACTGCCGGACCTGATATTCGCGCAGGTGTTGAGGGAGTGGCTGCCAGCGCCCAACAGCGAGGATCGGTGGCGGATAGAAACG
>JBQEQV010000095.1:0-26693 GCA_052043585.1 Anaplasma sp.
GCAGGAGAAGCTTGATCGGGAATTCGAAAAGGCGCTATCAGATCCTGAGCGGAAGTCCAATGCTGAGCGGGAGCTCGCTGCTTGGTTGGAGGCAGATAGCTGGAGCTGGCACGAAGTGAAGGGCAACTGCAGAAGTAGCTGGCGTGCAGGGGGATGTCATGGCGGTGGCAGGCGATATACAGATGGCCTTCACGCCCACCTTGGAATGCGCTGAGGCAGACGGGCAAATGATAGATCACGCCACTGAGATCCACAAGCGTACAGACGACATATTCGAGAGTGACGCCGGGCACCAGGCGGGCCTTGAGGCAGAGATGCCGAAAGAGCAGGAGAGGTTCAATCAGGCATTAAACACAGTGCCACACACGCCGCACGGCGTGTAGCTGGAGCTGGCACGAAGTGAAGAGTACGAGGCGACCAAGCCCAGAAGGAATCTGATAAGGAACTTGCGCCAGAGCACCGTGCGGCTGAGTAACCCACCATCACCTACAACCCGGATTCAGCACGCTTCCTGCGTTGTCCCAAATCTAGGAAAAGCTTTTTTCGAGCAGCGCTTTCAGTCCGATCTGCCTAGATGCCTTCATTCTCTCTGCTTCTAGGATACAGCCAATTTTCTTCGCAGTCTTTTTGGAATCCTCATTGATAATCACATAATCGTAACGGTGGCAGTGACTTATTTCAAAGGGGGCACCTTCAAACCTATCCTTCGATTGGTCATTACTACCATCCCGATTTTGCAAACGTCGCATCAACTCTTCCATCGAGGGAGGAATCATAAAAACGCTGACCACGGACTCACGCATAACCTCCATCAATCTGAAAGCACCACGCCAGTCAATCACAAACAGAATATTCCTGCCACTGCTGATGTTCTCCTCGACAAACTTACGAGGCACACCATAATAGTTCCCGAAGACCTTTGCGTGCTCCAACATTTCCCCGGACTCACAGAGCTTGAAAAACTCAGCCTCGCTCATAAAAAAGTAATCTCTGCCGTCAACTTCACCCTTCCTAGGAGATCTTGTGGTCGCGGAAATGGAACGGATAGCATTGTTACCCTTGTCGCACACAACAATGTTGGACACCGTGGTTTTTCCGCATCCAGACGGAGAGGAGAGTACAAGCATTACACCTTCACTTTTTAACTCAAGACTCACCCAGTTCCTACACCACACTCAGGAGCCATTTATACCATTAACGCACTTTTGTCTTCAATCAATAAATGCCTACCCTCTACTAATCACAATCTTTTTACTGCATCTCAATCGACAAATACATGCAAAGGGCTGTGTGCAAGCCTGGACATCTGCCACAATGTCGGGTTTGTCTCATGCATTCACGTGCAGTGGTTGCGAAATCTAAAAAGCATTATATGCGCAGCTGAAGGGTAGATCGGCAGCATGGGCATCTTGCTATTGTCCCGCGTTGGTAACTATGTTATCCTGCCGGCGTGGCGGTAGCTTGCTGGTGTCTGGCATGAGGGGTTTGGTGCGTTGCTTTCGGCTGGCGTTGCCGTGTCTGATTTGCCTGTGCGCTGTCTCAATGGCAATTGGTCTATATTACGCACTTTACGCATCCCCCGCTGATTACAGGCAGGGCGAGGTCGTGCGCATAATGTATTTGCACGTGCCCTCGGCGTGGATATCTCTAGGGGCTTATTCGATCATCGCCGTTTTAAGTTTTGTATCGCTAATCACGAAAAACTCTGCAGCCCCTCTATTGTCACGCGCAATTGCCCCGGTCGGCGGTTGCTTCACAATGGTGTGCCTGGTGACGGGCAGTGTATGGGGAAAGTCAACTTGGGGTGCCTGGTGGGTGTGGGACGCGCGTCTGACCTCAATGCTGCTGCTTTTATTCCTGTACCTTGGGTACTCACTGCTATGGAATGCGTTCGAGGACCAGTCTAGGGCAGCCCGGGCCACGGCTTTGTTCGCCATATTCAGCGCTATCAACGTACCAATCGTGAAGTTCTCGGTGAATATATGGGCCACCCTACATCAACCTACAAGCGTGTTTCGTAGTGAGGGCATAGCCATAGACTCCTCCATGATGCTGCCTCTGCTTGCAATGGCCGTGGCCCTCGCATTCTTGTTTGGAGCACTTACGCTAATACGAGCCAGCACCCTACTGAAGACTCGCAGAATTAGAGCCAGGACAATTTACTTTCGAGAGCAGGGAGCGCCATGATCGGCATGTTATCCGGTGTGATCGAGGAAATCATCTGTAGCAATCAGATCATCCTGAACGTTGGCGGGGTCGGCTACCTGGTTCACCTACCCAGCAGGACTTTACACCACTGTAAAACCCGAGACCCTATGCGCCTTTACATAGAAACCTACGTGGGCAGGGACAACGTAGCTCAGCTCTACGGCTTCGCCAACAAAGAGGAGCAAAACTGCATGAGGATGCTGATCAAAATCAGCGGAGTCAATTACAAAACCGCACTTGCGCTGTTAGATAACATGTCCCCAAATCGCATATTCGCAGCGATAGTCAGTGGAGATAGGGCTGCTCTGAAGGTCGGCGGAGTGGGAGAAAAGTTGATCAGTAGGATCATTACCGAACTCGCTCCCCAGATACAAAAGTTGGATCTTCTACGGCCCGTGGATGCAATGACCCTGGACGAAGAGGCCATTGCCGCGCTTCTCAGCCTGGGGTATGAGAGGACTGCTGCCTTGAGTGCGTTGAGGAGGGTAGGCACGTGTGATTCAAGTGCCGATGCCGTGCGTATGGCACTTAGAGAGTTGTCCAAGTGAGCGACATACTGCGTGAACCCAGCACCTTACCCGAAGATTACCGCAACGCAGCTCTGCGCCCCAGTGCGATAGAGGAGTTCGTAGGACAGGGCGAGGTGATAAAGAACCTCAGAGTCTTCATAAAGTCCGCGTACGCGAGGAAAGAGCCTATGGACCACGTTTTGCTGTACGGTCCACCTGGGCTAGGCAAAACCACACTTGCACATATCATAGCAAAAGAACTCAGGGTGAACCTCCGATCCACCGCAGGCCCTTTGTTGAGCAAGGCAGGAGATCTGGCAGCAATCCTGACTAACCTTCAACCCATGGATGTGCTGTTCATAGATGAGATCCACAGACTACATAGGAGCATAGAAGAGGTGCTGTACTCAGCCATGGAAGACTACTGCTTGGACATCGTAGTGGGTGAGGGATGTGGAGCTAGAACGCTGCGGGTTGATGTACCGGTCTTCACCCTAGTTGGCGCCACCACCCGCTTCGGGTTGATCTCGAACCCCCTGAGGGACAGATTCGGTATCCCACTGCACCTGGAGTTTTACTCTGTAGAAGAACTTGTACTTGTGATCAAACGGGCTGCTAGCGTGATCTGCACCAGCATAGACGATGGCGGAGCACAAGAAATTGCCTCTAGATCCAGGGGCACACCAAGAATCGCACTGAGGTTGTTTAGACGGGTGCGGGACTTTTTGGAATTTGAACAACGCAGCACAATCGACAGCGCCTTTGCGGACAACGCGCTGCTTCGCCTGGGCATAGACAGCGCCGGGTTTGATAAGATGGACGTGAAGTACCTAAAGTTGATATTCGAGGCCAACGGCCCGCTTGGTATAGACACAATAGCCTCCGCGCTCTCAGAAGACGTAGGCAACATCGAAGAAACTATAGAACCCTACCTGATCAAGAATTGCTTCATCCAAAGGACACCACGCGGCAGAGTCCTCACACAAAAGGCAATTGAATACCTACTTAACAGCAAATACGTGTAGCTCTGCCAGTCTTACAGACCAACATCCGGTGCTACAAGCCCGCAGCAGAGATTTTGAAACGCATGGAAACCGACCCCGCATGGCCTGCAGCGCCCCTCCTATGCCGCTTTAAGCTTGTTGTGGCTATTTTTCGCGTTATCCTTACATATGTAATACAAAATCACCAGTGAAAAACAGCAGCAGATAAGCGGTAGCACAAGCATGGGGATTATAGTGCCATTGTAGAACTTACCCACAATGTAAATACCCAGCGCACCGAGAATTGCCTGACAAAAGATTATAAATGCCGACGCAGCACCCTTGTTTTCTAACTCACCGAAGGCCAGGACAACACTGTTACTGATCACAAACGGCAGACAAAGCGACGAAGGAACCCAGACCAGCTCTATTATCAGCGGAGTCAGGTGAACGAAGCGATAGACCCCCAGTAGGATCAAATCCGGTATTATTGACACAACCAGAGAAACGGCCACCACCTTGCGCATGCAAAATCTATTCACCAACTTCACGTTAATCAAAGTCCCAGCGATAAAAGCCAAGGAACCAATCGCTGCCAGATACCCATAGTACTCAGCAGGCAATCCCATACCCTTAACGAAAATAAAGGGCAAATTGCCCATCGCCGAGAGTATCCACAT
Organism: Anaplasma sp.; assembly: GCA_052043585.1. Lineage (GTDB taxonomy): Bacteria > Pseudomonadota > Alphaproteobacteria > Rickettsiales > Anaplasmataceae > Anaplasma. The sequence continues at coordinate 4,381 of JBQEQV010000095.1, forward strand.
CATAGTCAGACCCTTGATCATGCAGTATCCCAAGAACTTGAGGTTCCGCACTAGCGCGACATATCCGCGTACCACCGAAACTAGGCTAAAAGTGGTCGTGCGCCGGTCATGAGGCATGGTCTCCTTTAACTTCAACACAAGCAAGAGCAGCAGCACCACCGAGCAAACAAACGACACCGCAGCAATCGTCCTCCAGCCATGGCCATATGACATTATGCAGCTACCTACAAGGGGCTCACCAACCCCAGCAACAGACAAGAACACATAGGCCACAGTCATGTTCTTGGAACGCTCCTTCGCGGAACAACTCTCATTCACCATGGCATAGCCCAGCACCAACGCCACGCCAGCTCCGAGACCCTGAACGAACCTGGCAAGCACTAGGACAACTATGCTGCTCGCAAAACAACTGACAAAACCAGCCAGGGTGAAGATTGTCATGCCTATCAGCATAACGGGTCTGCGCCCGTAGCGATCGGACAGGGGCCCATATAAAAGCCCTGATGCCGAACTACCAAGCACTTCAGCACTGACAACGGCCTGCGCTAAAGTTTGACCAACATCGAAAAAGTCCCCAACCCTAGTCAGATAAGTGGAATACAGAACGCTCGTGAGATTGGTAATCTCCATAGACGCCACGATCAACAGCAACATAACCAAACTTAACACGCTGTCCCCACATCTATAAAATTCACCACACAGAGCCCCCCCAAGCTTATACTGCAAGCAGCATAGCAAGCCACACCAACCTCAGTCAGAGCGATAAGAAAACCCCACGCACTCTAGTATACACTAACCGCACTCAAGTAAAGCCCGAGCACAGATGACACAACACTCGTCTAAACCTTCTCGTGCTGCAGCACAGACATGAGCTCGCTCCACTCTCTGCGGCCCATTCCGCTCTCCTCTAGGCTTACCTCTTCTCCGTTCAGCATCTTGCGAACGGTCATAATGGCACTTCTAGACAGAGTCACAGCCTCCAGACCATATTCGACAAAAGCTGCATAAACTTTCGGAACCCACAATTTCACAATCTCCAATATGAGGTCAGCATAAGCTCTAATCTCATATTGAGCCCCAAGACCCGACCTCAGCTTCAAAAACCGGAGCAGATTGTGCAGATTCACCTTCCAGTACCACTGAGTATAACAATTCAACGTCAAATTCATCCGGGCAAGCTCGCGCGCAAGTCCCCGTGCCAACAGCATTTCATAGTCATCATACATGCGTCTGGCATTGTGTTTAAGGAGCTCAATAACTTCCCCTGCAACATCAGCAGGCAGCGGATCCCCCCTACCCTGCGCATTATTCGTCGACTGTTCCGCAACTTCCTGCATCTCAGGAACGTAAAACTCCTTGTCCAGCACAGAATACCTAGCAGAGTACTCGTTGATGCTGGCAGTGCGGTGCCGAACCCACTGTCTCGCAACAAAAATCGGCAGCTTCACGTGAAGCTTGATCTCACACATCTCGAAAGGGGAGGTGTGCGCATGGCGCATCAAGTAATTTATCAACGCAGCATCTTGGCTCGTGCGCTTGGTCCCCCTCCCGTACGACACACGCGCAGCCTGCACAACAGAGTCATCGGAGCCCATGTAGTCCACAACCCTCACGAATCCGTGATCTAAAACCTTGTGCTCCTCATAAAGAACATCCTCAAGCGCAGACACCACCTTGCGCTTCGTATACCCACCTACCTCTGCTTCATCTACATCCGCCACCTATAGCTCCAACCTACTGAGCATCAATCGCTTAATCTTGGATATGGCTTCCGCGGGATTCAGACCCTTAGGGCACGTTTTCGTGCAATTCATAATGGTATGACACCTATACAACTTAAACGCATCATCAAGCATATCTAGACGCTCATCAGCAGCCTCATCTCTGCTATCAGCTAACCATCTATACACTTGCAGCAAAGCGGCCGGGCCCAGGTATTTATCGGAATTCCACCAATAACTAGGACAGCTAGTACTGCAACTCGCACAGAGGATACAATCATAGATCCCATCCAATTTACTCCTATCCTCAATGCTCTGCAGACGCTCCTTACTCTTCGATGCCGGATCCTTGGCCTTTAGCCACGGAGCAATAGCCTTGTACTGTTCGTAAAAGCCACTCAAATCTGGTACCAGATCCTTGATTACGCGCATGTGAGGCAGTGGATAGATCCTAACCTCTCCCTTAATATCGGAAATATATTTAGTGCACGCTAGAGTGTTCGCACCATCAATATTCATCGCACAGGAACCGCATATGCCCTCGCGACAAGACCGCCTGAAAGTTAGAGTGGAATCCATCTCGTTCTTGATCTTAATCAAAGCATCAAGGACCATCTGGCCACACTTATCCAAATCAATAAGAAACGTGTCTATCCTCGGACCCTCATCATCGTCAGGAGACCACCGATATATCTTGAAACACCCTACGCGCTGGGCGGACCCAGCAGCATTGTAGACCTTGCCCTTTGGATTAACACCAGACTTCAAAAAAGACAGTCTCACCATTGCCCGCGTCCACTAAAAACCAAATCAGTATACTCTCTTCTGAGGAGGGAAGAACTCCACCTCGTCTGTCAGCGTACTATCAGCAACACTCTTATAATCTATTTTCACATCATGAGACTTGCCATCGTACCACGCCATAGTGTGCTTCATCCACTTCTTGTCATCACGCTCAGGAAAATCCTCACGCGCATGCGCGCCCCTACTCTCGGTACGATTGGCAGCACAATCCATGGTAATCACCGCCTGAGGGATCATGTTAGCCAGCTCCAAAGCCTCAACCAGGTCGCTGTTCCAGATCATGCTTCGGTCCGTCACAGAAACATCACCCATCATAGCAGCAACTTTCCTAATTTTCTGCTTCCCCTCATTCAAAACCTCAGCTGTGCGGAAAACCGCCGCGTGCTCCTGCATCACGTTCTGCATACTATCGCGCACCTCGGCAACTCTGAGACCACCACGCGCAAAACGCAGGCTGTCAAATCTCCCTATGATAGCCTCCTCGGCAGATTTCTGCACCGGAACATGGGGAGTCCCAGGCGCAATCACATCACGAGCCCTTAGCGCAGCAGCCCTACCGAAAACAACAAGATCAAGCAGGGAATTAGACCCCAACCTGTTGGCGCCATGCACAGAAACACATGCAGCCTCGCCTATCGCAAAAAGACCGGTTACCGCTTCGTAACTACCTCCACCTCTCAGTGACACAACTTCGCCATGATAATTGGTGGGCACACCACCCATGTTGTAGTGCACAGTTGGCAGCACGGGAATCGGATCCTTCGTTACATCAACCCCGGTGAACGTCTTGGCAGTCTCGCTAATCCCAGGCAGCCTCTCGCGAATGACCTCCGGATCCAGGTGCGCTATCGACAAGTAGATGTGATCCTTCTTCGGCCCCACACCCCTACCTTCGCGTATCTCCAGGGTCATTGCCCTACTCACAACATCACGAGAAGCAAGATCCTTCGCCTGCGGAGCGTAACGCTCCATGAACCTCTCACCCTCAGAATTTAACAGGTAACCGCCCTCACCGCGGCAACCCTCGGTCATCAAACAGCCAGAGCCATATATTCCTGTAGGATGGAACTGCACAAACTCCATGTCCTCCATGGGCAGTCCAATCCTCGCAACCATGCCTCCACCGTCACCGGTGCAAGTGTGCGCACTGGTCGCAGAGAAATACACTCTACCATACCCACCTGTGGCTAAAACAACCGCATGTGCGCGAAACCGGTGCAGCGTACCATCGCAGAGAGACCAAGCTATCACCCCGTGGCAGGCATTCTTATCTTCGCTCATTATCAGATCTATCGCGAAGTACTCAACAAAGAACTCCACGTTGTATTTCAGGGATTGCTGGTACAAAGTGTGCAATATGGCATGGCCGGTCTTATCCGCCGCAGCACAGGTACGACGCGCAGGCTTACCCTTGCCATATTCCGTAGTCATACCCCCAAACGGGCGCTGGTAGACCTTACCGTCTTCGGTTCTCGAAAAGGGTACACCGTAGTGCTCCAGCTCCACAATCGCCTGCATCGCGTTTTTGCACATGTACTCAATCGCGTCTTGATCCCCAAGCCAGTCAGAGCCCTTAACAGTATCAAACATGTGCCACCGCCAGTCATCCTCGGAGACATTACCAAGGGCAGCACTTATACCCCCTTGGGCCGCAACAGTGTGACTACGCGTTGGAAACACCTTCGAAACACAAGCAACAGAAAGTCCCAGAGCGGCCATGCCTACAACAGCACGCAACCCAGCACCACCGGCACCTACAACCACAACGTCGTATTCGTGATCTATAATGTCGTACGCAGATCCAGACATCCCGCAATGCACACAGAAACTAGATGTCAGGGTACCATAATCACCCCTGCAGTCAATAGCAACTTTCTCCTCCTATACGCGCAGTGGAGACGCACCTATTAACGTTTATCTGAATTCACGTAACATACCCACACATACCAATACTCGCACATAGACACGGGACACGTGCATTATCCCGGATCAGCGCGGCTATTGATCTCAATATTTGCAACGAGGCCGCCGCAAAAAATTATCCGCAATTACTGCTCAATCGCGGACAACACCACAGAGCAAGTTTCTCACTCCCGGTGATTAGAAAGTTGCAACTTTACCAGCCTGGCATACAGACTGTTTTCATCTCGCATCAGTTCACTGTGTGTGCCGACCCCCTGGATGACACCATTGTTCAGCACGACTATTTTATCCACATCAGCTATGGTGGATAATCTATGCGCTATGATAATCATCAGCTTGCCGCGCATGAGCTCGTACAGCGTTTTCTGTATCTTGCTCTCGTTATCAGCATCTAGCGCTGAAGTCGCCTCATCCAAAATCAATACTTCCGGGCATCTCAACACCGCCCTGGCAATTGCAATCCTTTGCTTCTGTCCTTCCGACAAACACATGCCTCGTTCGCCCACAAAAGTGTCGAATTTTTCCGGAAGGCTATGTATGAAATCCGCTATACTCGCACTCTCTGCAGCATGTTCTAACTGTTCATCTGTATAACAACCATCCACCCCGTAGGTGATATTTTCCAATATGGTGCCAGAAAATAAAATGGGGCTCTGTGGCACTATACAAAAGGTAGACCTCACACTGCGCAGGGAAAGCCGCCTAATATCAATACCATCAATGGTTATGCTACCGGAACTAACATCGTAAAACCGCAGCAGTAGGTCAGCAATCGTGCTCTTCCCAGAACCAGAGTAACCTACTATCGCCACTCGCTCACCCTTGCGCATGGTGAGACTCACATCTCTCAATGCGGGAGTATCCGCTTTGCTAGGATAGGAAAAAGTCACTCCATCCAGCACTACAGACTCTTTGACCCCAACGGCATCCACACAATCCTCCGCATCTGCCATTCCAGAGTCCATGCTAAGCAACCGCGATATGTCTTCGGAAATCCCGATGGCCTTTTGTAAGTCCTGAATATTATCCCCGATGCTATTAACCGACCCGGCGGCAAGCGCGGCATAAAACACGAAGGACAACAGCGAACCTGCACTTATGTTCTGGGCAGCAACTTCCCTAACTCCCACCCATAGCACTAGACCGATGGACCCTCCTACGAAGAAAAGTACCGCGGTCACCAATAGCGCACGCAACAGTATGTATCGCTCCGCAGCACGGAAAGTTTCATCCAGCAAGGTATTGAATTTTGAACTTGCAGCCTTTTCAGCGACGAAGGCCTGGATTACGCTTATTCCCCTGCACGTCTCTTCACCGCAATGAGCAACTTTTGCGTTCATTTCCCGCATCGCGAGGGCACAGCGCTTCACCTGCTTCCCTAACAACATCACAACCAGCAGCAACAAGGGCAGCACCAGCACAATATACCCAGTCAGCTTGGAGTTCGTATGAACCAACATTGATGCACTGCCTACGAAAACTGTGATGTTCCGCAAAACCACCAACGCACTACCGCTCAGGATAGTATGCAGCACCGCGGTATCAGTAGTCAGTCGCGACATCAACACGGAGATGCTAGTATGTTCCAACACGCCTTGCGAAAGGCTTATAATTTTGTCGTACAGCCGCCTTTTAAGATCCCGCACCACCAGCTCAGCACCTCGCCCTGATAGCCAAACGCGTAAAAAGGCGCTTACGGCCATGGTGCCAATCAGAGATAAGACCATAATGAGCGGCTTGATCCCAGAAACTCCACCGTTGGAAACGCTAGAATCCAGCAGCACATGCATCTCGTGCCCGAGCGCAAGGACGGCCCCAGACGAGAGTATGACCGCACAATATGCCAACAGAAAACACAAAAGGTGCGGTTTCATATAGGAAAGCAAAACCTTCATGTTGGGAACCTATTGCTCCGGCAATCCAAAAACTTCGCGCATCTCCCGCTTAACGAAGGAAAACAACTCTTGTCCATTCTTTGCATTACGCCACAGCCCTTCATCTGCCACATAAGAAAAGCGCATAGACCCGCTAATGGGGGAGGCAACCCAAATCTGCGACGACGTCGGGTGCCAGCTTATTAGATAGGTAGACTCCCCACATACGGCTTTGACAGCCCCATCATAGTTGTCACACTCAACACGTCCAGCCTCGTCAGCCCCCTCTATGAGAGATAGCAAAGCATCTAAAGCTTCCTTGGCAAGAGCCTCCAAATCAAGCGCTGAGTTGTCTTCAATCACCATCAACACCACAGGACAAGAGGATTATAACCCGAACGAAAAATCCCAACCCAGGACACCAACCCATACCCGGACAGCACACCAGACAGAAGACCGCTGCTTTTCAAGATCTCTTAGCAGACCTCACATACGGGAAAGGCCGCCACGGGAAGGCTGCGCACAAGGCCACTAACCACACCCCTCACTTCCTTCTCAACCACAGACATGTCCTCCTTACCCGCGGACATAGCGTCGATTATTCTTATGACAAGGCGTCCAATGTCCTCAAATTCTTGTACACCAAGCCCGCGTGAAGTCTCCGCCGCAGCACCAAGCCTGATGCCAGAGGTAACCCACGGTTTTTCAGTATCAAAAGGCACACCGTTCTTGTTGCACACAATGCCAGCTCGCTCCAGCGAAGAAGACACATCCCGGCCATTCTGCCCCTTAGATCTCAGATCCAAGACCACCATGTGACTGTCCGTCCCCCCGGTGACCACATGCAACCCCGCAGACAATAGGACCTCTGCGAGCTTGCGAGAGTTCTCTAACACCTGCCGCGCATACAATTTAAAATCCGGACTGAGGGCCTCCTTAAACGCCACAGCTTTCGCAGCTATGACATGCATCAGGGGACCACCCTGCATACCAGGGAACACAGAAGACTTTATCTTCTTGTGAACCTCCTCATCGTCGGTCATGATCACACCACCTCTGGGACCTCGCAAAGTCTTGTGGGTAGTAGACGTCACAACGTGCGCATGGCCAAAAGGCGAAGGATAACAGCCACTCGCTATCAATCCAGAGTAATGCGCAATATCCGCCAATAAATACGCCCCCACCTTGTCCGCTATAGCCCTGAAAGCCGGAAAGTCTATCTGCCGAGGATAAGAAGAGGCACCTGCAATTATCAAAGCAGGCTTCGTGGACAGCGCAATCGACTCCACTTCATCCATATCTATCAAGCTAGTGTCTCGGTTTACTCCGTAAGACACCGCATTGAACCACTTCCCAGAAACATTTGGGGCCGCACCATGAGTCAGGTGCCCCCCACAGTCCAGAGACATACCCAGAACCGTGTCCCCAGGCTTCAAAAGCGCCATAAAAACCTGTTGATTCGCCTGCGAGCCAGAATGCGGCTGCACATTAGCAAACCTACAACCGAACAATTGGCACAGCCGCTCGACCGCCAAATTCTCTATAACATCCACACAAGAACAGCCGCAGTAATACCTGTTACCAGCATACCCCTCCGCATATTTGTTGGTGAGTACAGAGCCTTGCGCTTGTAAAACAGCACGACTCACAAAATTCTCTGATGCTATCATCTGAAGCAGAGAGTTCTGCCTCTCTAATTCCGCCGATATCCAACTGGCAACCTCGGCATCACATATTTCTATTCCAACATCGCTAATATATCCGACCATAAACCTCCCTTTGACTAGGCCTCAGTTGAAGACGATTCCTCACCCTCAGCACCGCCACCATCCAAAACATCACCATTATCTCCGACATTGGCAATGTCTTCAACATCTTTCACATCAACAACGTCTGCAGCACTCTCAACGTCAGCAACATCAGTGATATCTGCCTCAGCATCCATGGCAGCAACATCCGCCTGTCCTGCCCCGTCGCCATCTTGATCTTCCCGAGCACTGCCCCTAGCAATACCCAGCTTCACCCTCTCGGCATCAGCTTCGTTCTTAACAACATGCAATGTCAACACAGCAACCAAATCGGCGTGCAGCTCTATGCTAACTTCATACTCCCCAGTACGCTTGATTAGCCCCCCAAAAAACACTTCCCGAGGTTGCACATTATATCCGAGATCACACAACAGCTTGGCAACATCTCTCACAGTCACGGACCCAAAAAGCTTACCATCGTCGGAAGCTTGTCTAATCATGATCAAACACTCTGACGCAAGCGCCTTGCCGATCTCCTCGGCCTCAGCAAGCTTCTTGCGATTCTCCTCTTCTATCAGAGCAAGTTTCTCTCCCAAGAGCGCTATATTGTCCTTAGTAGCGCGAACCGCCTTACCACCCGCCAGGAGGTATCTAGCATAGCCTGGTTTTACCTTAGCAACCTCGCCTGCCTTACCAAGACCCCTAACACTGGATTTTAGAATCACCGATAACATAAAAACCTACAAAATTAGCAATAAGGCAACAGAGCAAGGAATCTAGCCCTCTTTACTGCACGCGCCAGCAGCTTCTGCTTCCTGGACGAAACTGAGGTTATCCTGCTGGGCAGTATCCTGCCGTACTCGGAGACAAATTTGGAGAGCAAAGCCCGATTTTTGTAATCTATTTCCTCGTCAGAACATTGGGCCAACGGACAAGACCTAGACTTCCTGAAATACGGCCTCTTCAGATACACCAGCGAAGAATACGCATTCCCAGACTCTCCGCCACCTGTCTTTCTTTTATTACCCCCGTGCAGCACAAAACACCCCCTAATCTTGATCGGAACCCATCATAGCAGATCTGCCTTCACAGACCTTTGCTACCTTCAAACACAAAAACCTAAGCACATCCTCATTGAGCTTGACTCTACGTCTAAACTCATCCATGACGGCGGGCTCGGCCTTTATATACATCATGCAATAGTGCCCCTTGTTGCTCTTTGCGATACTGTATGCAAAGTCCAGGAGCCCCCAGTACTCATATTTTATAAGCTCAGCCCCTATCTTCACCAGCAACGCGGACAACCCTTTGGAAAGCCCCTCTAGCTCATATTGGGTAAGACCCTGCTGTGCAATAAAAGCGAACTCGTAAAAAGGCACTAGAACCCCCATGAAGAAAAAAACCACCGGCGTATTATATACCACGGTAGAACACAATCAAGAAATATCACAATTCTTCTTCGCTATCCTCGACGCCACCTCCCGACCTTTTATCCAGCAACTCGTGCGCGATTACGCCGATCTCTTCGTACATGGGCTCCGGAATAATATCTCCCACATATTCATCTACTAACGAAAAAAAATTATAGGAATATGTCTCGACAAACCACGAAGGCAACTCAACCTGCATCCCATCTTCGGCAGATCGTGGGGCAAACGCGTATAAGAAGGTCTCAAGCACAAAAAACATGCAGTAAGCAACAGTGAGCCCCTTAGCAACTCCCAATGCAGAACCTGCAACCTTGTCCAACGGATTACCACGCAAGGGCCCTAGCAATTTCACCACCATACCGTTTATCAGCACCACACAGGTCATTACCCCAATGAACACGGTAATGCCGGACAGAATCGCCGACAAAATCTCAGAATGTATACGCGCGTTATAAATATCAAGGAAGTACCCGCGGTAGCTCGCAGTCACCACCACAGCCACAACCATCCCAGCGATGCCAAACACTTCCTTTATGAACCCCCTGAGAAACCCGAGCAGGGTCAAAAGCAGCACAACTAGGCCCATTATAGCGTCTAGAAACATCAGATCTCCTTATATCACACCACTTTCCTGCTGCGCGCCTGGACAAGCACCACTGCAGCCAGTGCGAGCAGAGACAGAGCAATGACATAATTACCATTGTTATTGTCACGCAGCACGAATAATCCGGTTATGAGATCTCCTTTCCTTATGTCAGTAGACACATAACTACCAACGATAATATCTGAAGCCAGCAAATAGCCATCCTCGAGCCCATCTGTCACGAGCCCAACCTTGCTACCGATCATGTCGGAAACGCTGCCTTCAAAACTTTCCCTAACGGGCACCACAACGTACCCTCTCTTGCCGGGCTCAACGCTGCCCGTTGCGCGCTGGTACTCCACTCTGATAACGTCCTTAGCCCCAACGGAAATCATATTCTCTTCGATCGCCACTAGAGGAACTTCTGTGCGATTATCCACGAACACCCCTGCAACATAATTCGGCATTATGAGTGTCACACCCACAATAATGAAGAGTACAGACTCGTATATGTAGTTGCGCCTGATACAATACCCCTGCATCCCGGCACAAAGCGAAATTATGCTTACAAAGGCCAGTGCAATACTAACAATTGCTTTCCACACACTCTCCACGCTATGAAGAATGATATCGTCGTTAAACACAAACATGAATGGAATGACCATGGTCTTCACGTTGTATAAAAACGACTGCACACCTGTCTTGAAAGAATTCGCAGATGCTATGGCCGCGGCCGCGTAAGCGGCAATGCCAACTGGTGGAGTGACATCGGCCATCAAGCCAAAGTAAAGCACAAACAAATGCAAGGCAACCGGAGGTGCGGACAACCCATTCTTGTGCGCCACCATACCTAAAACCGGCACCACTAGAGTCGAAACTATTATGTAGCATCCGGTAGTGGGCATACCCATACCCAATACTACACAGATCACCGCAGCAGCCAACAGCGCGGCAAATACGCTGCCCCCAGCAAGCTCATCCACGAAAGAGCCTATGGTAAGACCAAACCCAGTCAGTCCCACTGTACCCACAACTATACCGGCAGTAGCCGTAGCAACAGCCACTGGCAGCATGTTCTTGGAGCTCGCCACCATAGCGGAGCACACGTTGCGTACACCCAGCCACAAATCAGGAAGAATTGCAGAAAACTTGCCCTTCCGCACCGACAGAATAATATTCTCCGTCACCAGCATGAAAATTAGGAAGGCGTTGGTCCAGAAGCACGCCAGAGGAGTCGACGCCCGTTCCACCATAAGTAACCACACCAGTATGAACACTGGGACGAAGTAATGCAGCCCCTGTCTGACAATATCCCCGGCACTGAAATCGTCATCATTGCCATCACGCTCGTTCTTGCATAATAGCAAACCAATGTAGATGACCCCGAAAATCAGCGCGATAATGTACACGCTCCCCTCAGCGAAAATCGCCTTAACCCCCGGGATATACAGCGAACCCAGGCGCAACCCGTAAACCACGAAGTCCGCCAATCCGAACAGCACCACCACAAAAACTGCACAGATTGCAAATTTGAAAAACGGTACTAATCGAGCCAAAAACTTTATACCGCGACTAGCTTGCTGACTCGCACCCTGGCCAAGCAGCTTGCAGGCCTCAAAGTGAACGATGACCAGTAGCCCAACATAGACCATGACCGCAGGGATCAAGGCATGCCTAACTATGTCGGAATAAGGAAGCGACAAAAACTCCGCCATCAAGAAAGCAGCGGCACCCATAACCGGGGGCGTCACCTGCCCGTTAATACCCGCAGAAACCTCAACCGCAGCAGCCTTCTCCGGAGGCATACCCATCTTCTTCATGAGCGGAATCGTGAAGGAACCGATCGTGATGGTATTCGCCACTGATGACCCGGACATCATCCCCATGAACCCAGAAGCTACTACAGCGGCTTTGGCTGGCCCCCCGACAGAGCCACGCAGCAACGCATACGAGAGCCTCATGAAAAACGCACCTGCACCCGCCTTGTCCATAAGCGCACCGAACAAGACGTATAAGAACACAAAATTACAGGATACACCTAGAGCCACACCGAAAACACCCTCCGGAGACAGCCATTCATGGGACGCTATAGACGCGAAGTCATGGCCCTTGTGCGCTAGTATATCCGGCAACAGATACCCAAACGTAGCGTACAGCAGGAACGTGGTGGCCACCACGACAATCGGGAATCCAATCGCCCGCCTGGCCGCTTCTAACAGAAATAGAATACCCAAGGCCGCAGCGACCAAATCCGCAGTGGTCGGCATTGCAATCCGCATGGCCAGGTCATCATAGAAAACAAAAACATAGGCAGCAGCACCCGCAGCAAGTAATGCCAGAGGCCAATCAACCAAAGAGTCACAGTACCTCTTGTTCCCACGCACCGGGGGCATCACCAAATATAACAGAAACAGCGCGAAGCTCAGGTGAATCGCACGGGCCTTGAAACCCGTAAACACCAGCGCACCTAGACCATATTGCGAAGCAAGCCAAAACGGCACAGGAGACGCTATAAACAGCTGAAAGAAGGCCCACAAAAACGCTACAAAGCTAATGACACACTTCCTTCCCACCCAAGCCGACCCAACCCCGCAACTTTCTTCAATGCCACGAAGCTCCATATCCCGAACAACCCGCAAAATAACATTAACAACGCTACGCCCCCAATATCACACATGGAATCGCTCAGTCAATCAAAATGACCCCTTCTTATGTGCATCTACCACGGCATTAGTGTATTTCTCAACAATTTTAGCTTGTAGATCATCTCCGCAGCTCCCCCGTCTGCCTACGGAGTAGCAAGAAGTTTGGCTGCAGAAGAAAAATTTCTCGTTCTTGGAAAACTACCATCTTTTGATGTAACATCCAACCTGGAATGGGGTAAGTACTGTTGTGTCTGCAAAAGTCAGTTATTGTTGCCAAGAGTGTGGGAATAAGACTCATAGATGGACAGGTAAGTGTTCTGTCTGCGGCGCATGGGACAGCATCACAGAAGAAATTGTCACAAAAGGCAAGCCAGCCGCGCATGCCCAGGCCTGCACTCCTGAAATCCTGCCATTGCACAACGATGAAACAGAATCCGTGCAGAGATTTTGCACCGGTATCGAGGAACTGGACAGAGTACTGGGAGGAGGCATAGTCGCCGGTAGTAGCATCTTAGTTGGGGGGGAACCTGGAATAGGCAAATCCACTCTGATGCTCCAGGTTTTTGCCTCTCTAGCACAACAATCATACGGATGTCTGTACACCTCAGGCGAGGAGTCCATAACTCAGATCAGAACCAGAGCCCGTAGACTCGGTATCAATGAGGCAAAGGTAAAGCTTCTTGCCACATCATCCCTGAGTGCGGTTTTGGGTGCCGTACGCGCAGAAGCCTTTCACTTTTTGGTGGTAGACTCAATCCAAACCATGCACGACGAGGAAGTTGCCTCATCCCCAGGTACAGTGCTGCAGGTCAGGATGTGTGCGCACAAGTTAATCATGCTGGCAAGACAGCGCAACATTGGACTGTTCATGCTAGGTCAGATAACAAAAGAAGGAGTGATTGCCGGACCTAAGACCCTAGAACACCTGGTAGATACTGTTCTGTATTTCGAAAGCGTCAACTCAAACCAGCTTCGCATCCTGCGTACAGTCAAAAATAGGTTTGGGCCCACAAATGAAATGGGGGTCTTTGAAATGTCAAAATTGGGCCTGATGCCGGTTCTAGACCCTTCCATGCTTTTTCTAGGGCAAGCGTCTGAACGAGGCATTGCCGGAAGTGCAGTGTTTGCGGGAATGGAGGGTTCTAGGCCCATACTGGTGGAGGTACAATCCCTAATTGCTAATACATATGTGCCCAGCCCCAGACGCGCGGTAGTAGGGTGGGATATGAATCGTCTGGCAATGGTATTGGCGGTGCTGAGTGCAAGATGCGATATGTTTTTAGCCGACAAGGAAGTGTATCTAAACATAGCGGGTGGGCTCAGGATATCCGACCCAGCATCCGACCTTGCAATCGCGGCGTCCTTGATGTCCAGTGTCACCAAGTCCCCAATGCCACCTTCCACGGTTGTGTTCGGAGAGGTCGCATTATCGGGAGAGATAAGAGGCGCTTCCAATGCGGTTTTACGACTCAGAGAGGCCGCTAAGCTTGGTTTTCGGAGAGCCATAGTACCCATGGGAAGCAAGGAAGGAAGCGGTGTTACGATTGAGGTTACAGAGATTGCACATATAAGGGAATTGAAGGAATTCTTTGCTTAGGTAGGGGGTCAAATGCGCATCGTAGGGATTGTCGCGCTTACATTATTCTGCGCGTTGTCATCGGCATTGCTCTGGGTATATCACAAGCGCAATGCGGCACTATCTTACCATATAACCCTGCCGGCCATACTCGGGCCTGGCAGTGAGCTAGACACTGCCAACATAAAGGGCAAGGAAGCGTACATCATAAACGTGTTCGCATCTTGGTGTGCGACCTGCCTTGCAGAACACGCTACATGGATGGACATTGCAGCAAATAATAAAGTGAACATATACGGAGTCGCATACTTGGACGTGGTCCAAAAAACGCTCGCCTGGCTAGAAAAGCACGGCAATCCCTATGTGCTCGTAGCTGCTGACAATTCAGGCAAGTCATTGCAAAGGCTGGGTGTTACCGGAGTACCGGAAACGTTGGTGTTCGACCAAAACGGGAAGATGGTCATGCATGTCACCGGGGCAATGACCATGAACCTCTGGCAACAGATATCCACCCTGATTGCGACAAATCCAGCTGCTCCATAGCCACTCCCTCATCCCCTACTACCCTGCCGGAATGCGCGGCAAGTGTTCCGAACAGGTCAATGTTTACCGAATACGTAAAACGTGTTACAATTCGCCGCGTTGCAGGTTTTCGTCATGGCTGTCGAGCTTTCTAGGATACAGGAGTTACTCAATAGCGCTTTTCCGAGGGGAGCAGTGCACGTGGGTCGCCTGGCCGACGATGATGAGCACTATTCAATCAGGGTTGTATCCGGCGATTTCTCGGGGAAATCCAAGCTTGAGCAGCACAGAATGGTGTACGCTGCGCTGAGCGGGATAGATGTGCATGCGCTGCAGATACAAACAGAAGTAGAGGAGCGAGATGGAGAGTGATCCTGTAGCGGACAGAATTAAGGACGAGATAGCAAGCAGTGATGTCGTGCTTTACATGAAGGGCACGTCCTCCGCACCGCAATGTGGTTTCTCTGGCGTGGTTGTAGATGCGCTAACGCGGATGGGCGTCAAATTCAAGGACGTGGACGTGCTAAGGGACCCAGAGCTCAGGGAAGGAATAAAAAAGTTTGCAAATTGGCCAACCATACCCCAGCTATACGTAAAAGGAGAGTTCATCGGCGGATGCGATATAGTACGCGAGATGTACCACAACGGGGAATTGCGTGCACTATTGCAGAGCAAGGGCATCATAGCTTGATTGGGAGGTGCAATGCCTGTACGTGCAAGGCAGAAACTCGCTGACTTGAACGCGCAGCTGCGCCGCCACGATGCTCTCTATCACGGGCTCGACGCACCGGAGGTTACCGACCATCAATATGATCTGCTGGTGCAGGAAAAGAAGAGGTTACTGAGTGAATTCCCTGAAATTCAGCCCTACGATGACTATAAGGACAATGTAGGCGCCCCGGAGGCGGATTCAAGGTTCACCAAAGTTAAGCATCTAGAGCCCATGCTGTCCTTGGAAAACGCTTTTACCGTGCAAGACGTGGAAAAGTTCATTGCCAGGGTGAAGCGTCTACTTGAGTTAGGCCCCGAGGATGCCTTGAGGATCTCGTGCGAGTTGAAGATGGACGGGATGTCCTTCTCCGCGCTGTACCGGCACGGTGCTTTGGTCCAAGTGGCAACACGGGGCAATGGGTACTTTGGGGAGGATATCACTAACAACGCAATGGCAATCCGAGGTTTGCCACACAAACTGGACCATGCACCTGAAATCATCGAGGTGCGTGGGGAAATATATATGCATCATGAGGATTTCGAGAAATTAAAGGAATCCTGCAACTTCGCGAACCCGCGCAACGCCGCTGCAGGTTCCATTCGTCAGCTTGATCGCAAGATTGTTGAGGAACGTAACCTACGGTACATTGCCTACTCCGCAGTGAATAGCGGGCTTGAAACTCAGGAAAAAACCCTCAAGCAGCTAGCAAAGTGGGGGTTTCACACAAACGAGAAAGTGTGCTTCACCCATGACATCAAGGAGGCTATGGAGTTTTACGAGAAAGTCTACAGCCTCAGGGGAGAGTTGGGCTACGACATAGACGGAGTAGTGTACAAAGTAGACAGCATAGAAATGCAAAAACTCCTGGGGGCAACCGGAAAATCTCCACGGTGGGCCATAGCACATAAGTTCCCGTCCACAGAAGCAAGAACCAGGTTGCGGGGCATAGCGGTACAGGTCGGCCGCACCGGAGTTGTCACCCCCATCGCAGAGTTAGACCCAGTAAATATCGGCGGCACTTTAGTTTCAAGGGCAAGTCTCCACAACATAAACGAAATCGAGCGAAAAGATATACGGGTAGGCGACCTCGTCATAGTCAAGCGCGCTGGGGAAGTAATCCCACAGGTGGTAGATGTAGACAAAAGTTTCCGCGTCAGCGCTTTAAAAAAGTTTGTGTTTCCCAAGTACTGCCCTTCATGCGGTGGCCCGCTGTATCAAGAACCCGGTGAGGTTGCGCTGCGCTGCACCGCGGCGTTATCTTGCAGCGCACAAGTACTGGAAAGGGTGAAGCATTTTGCATCTAGGGACGGACTTAACATAGCCGGCCTGGGCGAAAAGCAGATAGAATTTTTCCATAGCAAGGGACTTATAGGTAACGTAGCGGATATTTTCTCCCTGGAAGAGAAGCTACATCTCATAGCTCTAAGCAAAATGCACGGATGGGGCGAGAAGTCAGTCGCGAACCTACTAGCCGCAATAAAGCATAGCTCTACAATTAGGCTGAGTAACTTTATATTTGCACTCGGTATTAGGTTTATAGGAAAAGGCACAGCGAAAATTGTTGCGGAGCATTATAGATCTTACGAGAATTGGCATGAATCTATGCTATCGCTGACATGGGAGCAGATTGCTGAACAAATCCATGGGCTGGGAGAAAAGGGGTCCATTTCGCTTAAAACGTTTTTTTCCGCCGAAGAGAATCTCGCGGCACTCAGGTCCTTGAAGGAGAAGCTCAACATCTTGGATGAAGCTCCACCTGAACAACGCGGATCCTCTCCCATCGCTGGCAAGACCGTAGTGTTCACTGGCACCCTTGAAAGCATGTCAAGGGCGGAAGCGAAGCTTAAAGCTGAACACCTCGGGGCAAAGGTAAGTAGCTCCGTATCCGCAAGCACCGGACTACTCGTCGCAGGAAGCAACCCGGGCAGCAAGTATGAGAAAGCACTCGACTTGGACATCCAGGTTATGGACGAGGAAGCGTGGCTGAAAATGGTCGAGGAACACTCATAGCCATATCATTCAGGGTCAGAGCAATACGCCAGGCTGCTTCCCCCTCAAAGCAATAACTGTCGTTGTACGCCACAGCCTCATGAAGCTATTCCGTATTCACAATAAGTTGGGTTTCACCCCCCGTATTTTTTACCGAAAAGACCAGCCGAGTTTTCCCTTCGATAAACTTCTCCACCTTACACCCAAAGAATTCGTATCGCCAGCCGCGCATGATATTGCTTGGCATCTTGTTCACAAACTTCACAAGCTCAACTTTGGAAGAAACCAGCCTTTGTGAGATCCCATGCTCCCTACATATGCTGCCTAGCAGGATTAACAGCGCGTTCACAACTGGCTTACCGTGGTCCACCAGCTTGTACAACCCTAACCTCTTGTTCGCATTACACTCCAGTATGCTCGACAAGCTGAAGGGCAGGTCTCGCAAGTACGAGACCCCGACGTGTGAATTCAGGATTTTTTCATCTCGGTTGCGCATGAAATCCCGAGTAGCAGAAAGTATACTCTTGGAATTCATAACGATATTCCTATTGACGTTGAATAGCCGGGCTACTTTCTCCCGCCACTCCACTATCGACCTGGCAACAACGGCCTCTGATTCCTCGAGCTCATAGAAGAACCCCATTCCCTCCAACAGGGAATTGTAGTTCTCTACAGAGACCTCAGCGATACTGGACATTTCCTCAAGAAACCATCCCCGTCGCCCCTTCGCAATCAGCATATCCCGCAATATTGCATAGAGCTGATGCAAATAGATAACGTCATCCAGGGCGTAACGCACCTTGCCCGCTGATAGTGGCCTGTACGACCAATCCACCCTCTTGAACAACAACTTATTGAGCTTAACCCCAAGAAGTTGTTCCACGAGTTTCGAATAGCCTACAGAATTGTCATGATACTCACACAACATTGAGGCTATTTGCGTGTCAAAAATCGGCCTTGGCAAGCGCACAAACCTCTGAGACAAGGCATCCAAATCCTGGCGGCAGTCGTGAAAAACTTTAAAGATCCCCTCATCGTCAAACACTGCCTGCAGCGGAGTGAGGTCCAGCTTTTCATCGAGTACATCGATCGCACATTGCCCATTCTGATATGCAATCTGCAACAGACATAACTTGGGGTAATAGTCGTTAAGGCTTCTGACAAATTCCGTATCAATGGCCAAACTTTCAGGCCTGTCACGCAACACCTGCGTGCAGAATTTTGCCAATTCGTCAGTCGAGCAAACCAACACTATTCTGCTCATTTAACAAAAAAGTTATAAGGACAGCACCTCCGCCTTCGTTTGGGTTTTGGAAACTGATATACGCACCGTGCTCTTCCAAAATTTTCTGCACAATAGCTAGCCCCAACCCCGTACCGTGCTCACGCGTAGTGACATACGGCTCCGTAAGTCTGCCCATGAGATCCTCAGGAAAGCCCACGCCATTGTCTCGCAACTCAACAGTAATGCTCCCCTGATCTTTGGCAAGGGTTATCATGATGTGACCGTTCTCAACTTCCTCCTTTGCATCTATCGACTCGCAAGAATTCTTGAATATATTGATGAAAACTTGCGAAATTTGCTCCCTATCCAAAAGCACGGGCACAGCTTCATCCGGAAGGTCAAGTTCATAGTGCACTGGCTTTTTGCCAAATTGTCCTGAAAAGCTCACTTCCTTAATTAGTGCACAAACATCACACACATCAAACACCGGACCGGGCATCCTGGCGAATTTGGCAAACTCGTCAACTATCCCGTTTATGTTTGAAACATGCTTCATTATGGTATCAGTATACTTCAAAAATGTCTCCCGATCCGATACTATCTGCTCCGCATACTTACTGCCCAACCTCTCAGCCGCCAAGTAAATTGGTGTGATAGGATTCTTGATTTCATGCGCTATTCTTTGCGCCACATCGGACCATGCCGCTTTCCTCTGAGCCTCAACAAGTCCCGAAATGTCATCGAAGGTGATAATTAGACCCTGGACGTTCAGCCTTTTGATGTGCACAGATAGCAGTAACGACTTCCGCCCCCGCACAATCGTAATATCTTGCTTGCCTTCAGGTTTATCAGTGAAATCCCGTACTTCCGGGAAGATCGCATCCATTGGCCCACATGACCCAGTGAAGCACAAAAGCTCCTGAGCCCTATCATTCATTAGAGTTACATAATCACCAGAAGCTGAAAGTGCCATAACACCGGAGGACACTCCAGAAAGAACAGTTTCTATAAGCTCTCTCCGACTGTTGATTTCCTCATATGCACCCTCTAGCTGTAGGCGCTGCAAGCCAAGCTGCTCTACCATTGCGTTAAATGCATTAACTACGGTCGCCATTTCCTCGCCCATTTTCTCACCTTTGGCCTCAATTTTGAAACCAAAGTCACCACCTTGAACTTGTTTTGTGGCGCGCAACAGGTGCAACAGCGGCCCCGCAATACTCTTAGAGAAACCTACGCCTAACCATATCGCCACAAACAACACTACCAGAAAAAGGAAAAGAAGCGCCAGTGAAAATTGTATCTGCAATATGGATAGCTGCAGCTTTAGGTCTTCTTTATAGTCAGACACATCCGGAGTGTCCCTATTATGCCCTTGCGGTAAAATGCGCGCCGCAGCAACGTGTGTAGCGAACGTAGATTCTACAGGCACAAGCGCATACATGAGACCGCCATGAATCAAAGTTTCTCCAACCTGCATGCCCGTGAGTTTATCCATGGGAACACGATCAGCCCCAGCGGGAACTCCATGAGCAATAGAAGCGAGAACCTCACCACCGTTGATAAGCAGCACCTCTGCAAAATCGAACAAAACGACTCCTTTCTCCATTTTCTGTTGCACCGCAGGAGAGCCTACATCGTCACCGATGTACCTGAAAAAACGCGATGCGTCCGCGCTAAGCATGGCAGACAGACGTTCCATGTTGCAGTTAGCACTGATACCGGAACAGGAAGAGAACGCGGGCCCCACACTATCGCGGAACCACGACCTCATACCAAAATCAAAAAACAGCGAAGAAAACCCTGACACAAGGGCAGTAGGGACAATGGCCACAACAGTGGACACAAGCACTACACGAGCTTGAAACCTGAAACCAAGCTCACCCTTTCTGTACTGCATCCACGCACGCACCGCCCAGTAAGACAGGACAGTGATAAGAAAAGAAGACAGCAACAGGCCTCCCAGCAACAGCCAGGAGAGCCCGCCAGGACCTACGCGCCAAGGAGAGGCAAAGACCTCTGAAGTAAAACTGAACCAGCGTCCCCAAGCACCCAAAGAGTCAGCAGAACACAAAACCGCGCGAGCCACCGAAGGCAGCACAAAACCCCCTCAAACAACTCAAGCTTTACACCTAGCACGCAGGACGGATATACAACCTACTCAGAGAGCACCTCTAAATTGACAGCAGAGACCCTACCACCGCTTTCATCAAGCTGATAACGCACCCTCTGCCCCTCTCTGAGGTTCTCAATCCTGCTCCTCTGCAGCGAAGTAATGTGGACAAACACATCCTGACCACCTCGCCCGAAGCTGGAACCACTGGACCCACCATCATCGGAACCATCCTTACAGATGAACCCATATCCCTTTTCCACGCTAAACCACTTAACATGACCGGTGTAGAACGCCTTCTCATCCACTAACTGAGACATCAAAAAAACCTTATATCAGACAAACAGCCGCGGCTACCAACCAAAGGAACAAAGCGCCCCGTTGAAAAACCACAGGCGACCTGAGGTTATCCCCTAATATGTAGCATTGCAAGAGAAAATATTATTTTCGATTTTCTCAACATAACTGCAGCATCTGTAATGCTGTATATTCAGCCGTACCCATCACCCATGGCTTTAGTGAATCCGCGGCTAACGGGACATGCACGCACCGAAAAACATAACCATTTCGCCAATAATGCACAGCATACGTTTGCAAAATCTCTCCACATACACGTGTCAAAAACCATGCTCTTTGACGATCGCTGCAAGATACGAAAATAAGCTGCTACGCGATAACGCTACCGTACAAGAACTCCTACAAATAGCCTTGCAATACGTCCGTAAAATGTAATCCGGATAATTTGGCACGTACTGAAAATGCGCATTCCGACAATGCATTCACGGCACAAGTTCTCAGTGCCTGCAAGGGCATGTAATAACTCCATAACAGGCTAATTGAAGGCACTGAAAAAATTCTAGAATCGCAGTTAATCACTCCACAAATTTTTTTCACTACACGCATTCAACAGGGCATTAATTCCAGGGAAACTTCATCCGCTGATGACGAAAATTTAGCACCAAAGTTTGTGGTTATTATCGCCCGTTAGCCGAGTCTAGCCGCATAATATTACAACACAAAGCGGTGACGATAAAACCATAGAATACGAAAAATATTTATCTCGAAACCACATCATGATAGCCTACCAAGGCCGCAAAGATTGCATACACTTCTGGAGTTTTAGCTTGCGTTTACCGGCAATTAGTTATAGAGTTTAGTTTTGGATTTATGCGTCTGGGCATGGGAGTTTGTCATGGCAGTAATGTCCGATCACTGGATAAAAGAGAAAGCACTCAGAGAGGGTATGATATCCCCTTTCGTAGCTCACAAAGAAGGTGCGGGAGTGCTCTCCTACGGCCTTTCCTCCTACGGCTACGACGCCAGAGTTGACAGCAAGTTTAAGATTTTCTCCAACGCGCACTCCGTCACCGTGGACCCCAAAAACTTCTCCATGGATAGCTTTATCGACAAGGAAACCGATGTGTGCGTCGTCCCTCCGAATAGCTTCATGT
>JBQEQV010000096.1:0-3600 GCA_052043585.1 Anaplasma sp.
TTGATCTCAGAAGGGATGTCTACAAGGTGTGTGAGGACTTTTTCCTTTCTGGTCCGGTGATCGAGGTTTGCGTCACACCAAATCGGGGTGTATGTCTGGGGCTATACGGAATTTCGCGCGATCTTGCTGCTGCCGGATTGGGTACCCTGAAACCATTGCCTGAAATTACCGACCTCAGAACTTTCGGCAGTTCCCCTATAGGCGCTAAGATGCTCGCGGAAGGTCTGTTTACAGGAAGATATATTCAGTCCATCAAGAATACGGAGTGCTCGCCCAGATGGATAAGAGATCGTCTTACATCCGCTGGCATAAGAACAATTTCGTGTGTTGTGGACATTGTGAATTATGTCATGCTGGTTCTGAATCGGCCCATGCATGTGTATGATGCGGACAAGATACGCGGTGGCGAATTGGTTATTGACAAGGCTGCGGTTGGAAAGTTCTCCGCGCTTGATGGAAAGGAATACCCCTTGGATGGGGATTTGGTGGTGCGAGACGGTGATGGCACCGTGCACTGTATTGCGGGCGTGATTGGTTCTAGCCTTGGTGAGTGCACGTTGGATTCGAAAAACATCTTCTTGGAATCCGCGTGGTATGACCCTGTGGAGATTGCCATGTCATCGAAGAGAATGAAATTGTCTACGGAATCCAGCTACAGATTCGAGAGATTTGTCGATCCCCAGTGTGTCGAGTTCGGCTTAGCCCTGGCCGCCCAAATTATCACAAAATATTGTGGTGGCAAAGTATCGGATCCTGTTGTGTGCGGGGAAGTGTTGTATAAAAGTGACACTATCTTATTCAATCCCGATTCCGTCAGCGATATAGGGAACGCTGAAATCGGGGAGGAGAGAATTCTGGAAATTCTAACATCTTTGGGGTTCTCCGTAGATACCGGTGGGGGGCAAAAGTGGAAAGTGTCGGTGCCATCCTGGAGACTTGCCGACGTAAAGTCTGCTTTTGATCTTGTGGAAGAAGTTCTGCGGGTGCACGGGTATGATGAAATCCGGGAAGATGTCATGATGCCTGATCGCGCCAGTTGCGGTAGATTCGATGATATGCAAAAGGACAGATTATGCCTGGCCATGTTGTCCTCCGGGCTAATGGAGGTCGTTACATGGTCCTTCATGAGCAGCGCTTTGGCGAAAAAGCTGGGGTGCTATGATGAAAATATGTGCATAGACAATCCCGTAAGTAGCCTGTTTGACATGATGCGCACAACGATGTTGCCGAATCTGTTGCAGGTGGCAGCGACCAACCAAGCGTGCGGCTGTGACGGGGTTGCTGTGTTTGAGGTGGGGGAGGTATATGCCAATCTCAGCTTCGGTGAGCGCGCGATTTGCGGTGTACGATCTGGAAGTGATGTTCCACGTAACCCGCATGTTGCGGTGAGAAAGTATGACTTTTTTGATGCAAAAAGCGATGTTGTGCAGGTATTTTTGCAACTGGGAATTGATAGTGAATCAGTTGAGTTTAAGGCCTGTAGTAGGGGGTATATGCACCCAGTTCGGTCCGCCGATGTGTATTTCCGAGGTGTGCAATGTGGGTATGTTGGTGAGCTGCACCCTGAGTATGTGAGCCTGTTCGAATTGAAGCATGGGGCGGCGTGTTTTGAGGTATTTTTATCACGAGTTCCCGATTTGCACGACGCTGACGGGGTGGTGGAAGAAGATGAATTCGCGGTGCACAAGTATCAGCAGGTGGAGCGGGACTTCGCATTTGTGTTGGATAAAGACCTGCAATCAAAATTTTTGGTGGATATTGTAAAGCGTGTCCCGAGCGTGAAAGAGGTGAGGGTTTTTGATGTCTACCGCGGAGGTAACATACCTGAGGACAAGGTGTCAATCGCCATCGCCGTCGTTATGTCATCCGAGGTTGGTACCATGACCGAGCAGGAAATTCGTGGCGTGTCGGAGCGTATAGTTTCGCTCGTAGCGGAAAAGTTGGATGGAAAACTTCGAATAGACTGATACAGTTGGGACACTATAGACCTTGGAGCTGTGGCGAATTTAGCACTCTGTGGCGCTGGGACACCAACAACCCTGCAGTATGTGGCGATTATGTTCTCACGCACTTCCTTATGTGATAGATAGGGACGCTTGAGCATTGGGTCATTTTTGGCTCCGCCAGCGCACCTTCCCTCGTAATCCGCTGCAGTAATCATATAAAAACTATTTGTTAGAGCTAGAGTGGGGGTCACATGTAAAACGCCAACAGTAGCCAATTACACGTTGCAGTGAAAGATAAGCTTCTTGCATTGACACGCCGGCAGTGCGCTAAGTAGCGCTTGTATTTATTAAGATTTTAATTTAGTAAATAACCTTTTGCCTGGGTGCACGGTATGCCATGTTTTGCAGGGAGTTGCCGCTACGCGAAAAGATTGGCTGGGCTTGTTGCAAATGAGTTTGCAGCTCAGAGGGGAAACTTCGTACCGTGGGTTCCGGTATTCCAGTCTGCGGGGATCCTTCTGTACTTTTCTCTGAATCATGAGCCAAATCTTACGCTTGTCATATTCCTTGCCGGAGTGGCTCTGGTACTCATATTTGCAGCGTCGAAAAGCGGGTTTTTGTGTCTTTTGGGCTTGGCCTTCAGCATCCTTGGTTTTGTGGGAGCGTATTACAGGACCGCGTCCCTGCTGCCAGCGGAAGAACCTGCGGTAACATGGCGCCGGATGTATGTGGAGAATGCTATCGGAGTACTAAAGGAGATAGACTATAGGCCTGGGTACGTAAGGCTATTGGTCTGTGACATAAAAGGCAAATGGGCCACACGGGCCATTTGCGCGAGGCTTGCTGCCAGGACTGTGGTTGACCCCGAAATTAGGGTTGGTGATTCTCTTTCCTTTTCAGGATTACTGTACCCGCCACGAGTAGCTGCATCGGCGCATGGGTATGACGATGCGCGTGATTCATACTTTAAGGGTATACAAGCAACAGGCTACACAACGTCTGAGGTAAAATTACATCAACACAGCGAAAATGTGAGTCTGAAGGAGGGTATTGAAGGTATCAGACACAAGATCTATAAGGCTCTTATCACGGGCTTAAAGCGGGACTGCGCCGAAGTAATGGCGGCTTTATTGATTGGAAAGCGATTGGGAATTCGGGAGGAAATTCTGAGCGAAGTGAGAAATGCCGGGCTAGCGCACCTCTTTGCAATTTCAGGGTTACACCTGTCGTTCATAGCGTGGATATCGTTTTTCCTGCTAAGAAATATGCTGGTGCTTTCAGAAACCGTGGCGCTACGTTACAACATCAAGAAAATAGCAGCGGTGGCTGCCATGATTGCAAGCGGCGGGTATCTGCTGCTGTCAGGCATGCCAGTATCGGCATGCAGGGCATTTATAATGGTGGCGCTAACATTTATGGGAATCATTGTGGACAGGCAGCACAATAGCCTGCGGTCGATAGCGGTGGCAGCGACCTGCATATTGTTGTTTACGCCGGAGGCTGTGCTGCAACCCGGCTTTCAAATGTCCTTCATGGCGGTGATAGCGCTAGTGACGAGCTGTGACTTCAACAGAATGATAACAACCCGTCGGATAGTGAGATATGTGGGAAGCACAGTAGGGAGCTCGTTGATAGCAAGTATAGCAACGGGGCC
>JBQEQV010000097.1:0-2035 GCA_052043585.1 Anaplasma sp.
GGCAGCGGCACAGAGGTAGGCAGGGTATTGGACCTATGTGAGTTAAAGAAGAAGAGCACTGAAGAGTTGCTGGTGACGGCTGAGGAGCTGGGAGTGGTAAGCAACGGGAGGATGCTGAAGCAGGAGATAATATTCCAGCTAATGAAGCGTGTGATCAGCGAAGGAGGGGTGGCAGTAGGAGGAGGAGTAGTAGAGACACTGCCAGATGGATTTGGGTTTTTAAGATCAGCGGAAGCGAACTATGCGGCAAGTAGTGACGATATATACATATCGGCAGGCCAGATAAAGAAGTTTAACCTGAGAACAGGAGATATAGTAAGAGGGGAGATAAGAGCCCCGGGTGAAAAGGAAAGATATTTCACGCTGGTAAAAGCATATAGCATTAACTACACAGAGATAGGGAAGCTACAAAGATACGTACACTTTGATGATTTGATACCGCTATATCCGGAGGAAAGGATATTGCTGGAATGCCACGAAGGTACGGAAGAGAAAAAAGACATCAGCATGAGGGCGATAGACATCATTGCACCGTTGGGTAAAGGGCAGCGTGCACTGATAGTAGCGCCACCGAGAGTTGGTAAGACAGTAATATTACAGCAGATAGCGCACTCGATAGCGATGAATCACCCGAACATGGAATTGATAGTTCTATTGATAGGGGAGAGACCAGAGGAAGTAACCGACATGTTGAGGTCGGTGAAGGGAGAAGTGGTAAGCTCAACATTTGATGAGCCAGCATACCGACATGTGCAATTGGCCGAGATAGTGATAGAAAGGGCCAAGAGGATGGTAGAGCACAAGAAGGAAGTGGTGATACTACTAGACTCCATAACCAGGTTGGCACGTGCGTACAATGAGGTAATGCCGTCATCAGGGAAGGTGTTGACAGGTGGAGTGGACTCTAATGCGTTACAGAGACCGAAGAGATTCTTTGGAGCAGCGAGAAACATAGAGAACGGAGGGTCACTGACAATAGTGGCGACAGCGCTGATAGAAACAGGATCAAAGATGGACGAAGTAATCTTCGAAGAGTTTAAGGGAACAGGTAACTGTGAAATAATCCTAGACAGGAAGATAGCGGACAAGAGGATCTACCCAGCAATAGACATATCCAAATCTGGGACGAGAAAGGAAGATATGCTGATCGAGGGAGTACTGCTAAAGAAGGTGTGGTTATTAAGGAGACTGCTGTCAGCAATGGGACCTGTAGAAGCAATGGAGTTTTTGAGAGACAAGCTCAGTATAGCTAAGGACAACCATGACTTTTTCGAGATGATGAACAGCTAGTCACGCCAAGCATACAACAACTGAAAAATGAAGGACCAGTGCACTGATCTACCCGGATGCTGTATTAAACCCAACACACTTGATCCGAAGAGCGCTGCACAAGCTTACTGTGCATTGGTTATTTAGATAGGAAGTCATACAAAGGGAGAACTGGGACACAGAGCCTGTAATTTCAGCAAGTAGGCCATGCCCTGCAGATTACTGTGCATTTGTGTTGAGGGGGAAGTTCTGTCCAGGGGAATTAGGATACAGAGCCTGTTACAGCAAGAGTAGGTCCTGCCCTACAGTGGGGTAGTTACGTCAGCAATACATGACATTGAGAGATGATACACTTTGCCGCTTTACAAGGGCAGGGGCTATGGGGGGATTGTAGTGTGAAAGTACATCGAGCCTAACATGCTAATCAAGGGCTACGGAAGCAAATAAAGCATCGAAATCTTCACTGAAGTACCGTTGTTGAGGGACTAGCCCTTTTTTTCTCCTGCCTGTACCAACCACGTCTAGCTGTAACCAACTTTCTTTTTTAGCAATCTGAGTTCAATATTGTCACCAATCCTTTCTTTTTTCTGTCGCACCCCACACCCTGGTGTCACCAGTCTCCCCCTCTTCTCCCAGTAAACTTACTTCCTAGAATCCACGCAAAACAGCTTCTCCATTCCTTGCATCCTACGGCAAAATGATCATGGCACTAACGCATCACACCCAACAAAGGTATATCCATCCTATCCTCGACAGGGTATTGCCC
>JBQEQV010000098.1:0-7336 GCA_052043585.1 Anaplasma sp.
GAGAAGCTTCAAGCAGAGATGACGAAGCAGTCCGAAGAAGTGTCTATAAAGGAAGAGCTTGAGCGGGTAAAGGAAGCGGTAGTAAGGCAAGCAGGAGAGGAGCTACGGCTGAGTATTGCTGACATATCTGACGAAATATTGGCAGTGATGCCATATCAAGATGTCCGCGCAAAGATTGGGCAGGCGGCTGCAGGTGAGTGGGGAACAAGATGGAGCGAAGCGGTTGAAGCAGATTCGCAATCAATAGCTCAGAAGAAGGTAGTAGAACGCACTGAAGGTGCTAATACAAGATTCGTCGTGGCATTTTACGGCTTCTTGGAGTCTATCCACAGGTCTCATAAAGAGATTGCTGAAGCGTTTGGGGATTTCTTCGGGTTTATAGAACAGTCCTTCGGGAACATGGTGGAGTCTATTTCCAAGCGTGTTCTAGAGGAGCAGCAGAAAACTTCTTCTTCATTAGAGAAGGGGGTCTGGGACAATCTACAGCGTAGGGTAGATAAGAGTGCAGCGTTGGTAGATGCAGCTTTGAAAGAAGTGAGGGGGCAAATCGACCAAGCGCTAAACAATGCAAACCAGGAAGCTCAGAATGTGCGAGACTCAGGTGCTACGCAGGATATATTTGAAATCATTGCAACCTTCCAAAAGTCGGTTACTTCGGCAGTTGCAGAAGCTCTGAAGACTGTGGAGACACAAGTCAGAAGGATCGAGCAGGAGGTTATTGAGCAAGAAGAAGCGGGGTGGCAGCCGGTTCAGTTCAGGAGATTGAGGTTTTATGTGAGGTATCAGCGCGAGATCTGTCTGGCGCTGAAGGAAGTGCTAGAGACCACTCGCGAGATGGTTAGCAAAAATGATAAATTCAATAGCGAGATCAGCGCGAAATATGGGGTTATGAAAGGAAAACAATCCGCGTCGAAAGAACAGGGTGCTGAGAAGCAGGCTCGGGATGTTGAGCCAAAGACTGCGAACCGAGCAGTTCAGAATGTGCAAAACTCAAGTGCTACACAGGATGTACTCAACATCATTAAAAAATTCAAAGAATCGGTTGGTATGGAACACCAAAAAACTATGAAGGCTGTGGACACGCAAGTCACGAACATAGGTCAGCGGGCGTTCGATCGGTCATTAGAGACAGAGTATCATAAGTCTCAGGAGCAGCTGCATGATAATGTAGCATTACAGGGTCCGTCGGGTACTCTCAGAGGGGAGGCTACGGGTCCTTCTGCCCAGTCACAAATGGAGCAGGATGGTGTAACTCCAGGTAGTAGGCTTGATAATGTAGTGGCTCAGGCTGTGAAGGAGCCTGTTGCAGGGAGGGGCCTTGTGGCATAGCATTAAGCGGCTCCTGTGGCAAAGTAGAAGTTCTCAAGTGATTGTGACCTGGGGACCTTCTGCACCCGAGTACGTTCCGGTGATGACTAGTGCATATCTCTTTTTTAGTAGATCTGATGTAGGGTTAGGGCTGCAAAAGGCGGATTTACGGCTTCCATCCGGTCTCGACGCGTGTTGGATGAAAACTGGGGGAAGCTGCACTATGGGTAGTTAATCGCAACTACCCAGGTGCACTGCTAGCGGTGTTCTCAAGCTAGTGGGTGCACCAGACATTGATTTTTTGACGACTTACAAAACACTGGTAAGTGTACTGACAATTGCAGGAAGGCTGGGTGCTGCACCTGTAAGCTCATATTAAATTAATAAACAAGCTGTTCAATTTTCTTGTTATGTATTTCGCGCAAGGGGCGATAGCGGGGACAAGGTCCTCGTAGGCGTTCGGGTTCCCAGTTCTGCAACACAATTGTGCCGACTACAGTGTTCTAGAGGCATTAGGGACCATTTTGAGTTTTTGCGCTGTGCAGACCTTTAGGATGCAGATAAGGAGAAAAGATGGGGAATCGCAAGTATGCTCCTGGTAGTTCCGCAGATGGGCTGCCAGCGGGTACCGGTGCCGTGAGTGGGCAAGCACTCGTGCCAAAGGAGGTCGGCAAAGTGTCGGGGCACGCTAACAACCAAATTGTGGAGGCGCGCACTAGAGGAGGATACGGCAAGGTCGCAGCAATTGCGAAGGTGGCAACTACTGTTGCCATTTGCGTGATACTTCCACATTTTGCTGTTGTGATCGGTGCGCTGGGGATGTGGAAAATCGGCAGTGAGCTGATGTACTTCTGCAGAGCCCACAAAAATCACGCTGCAACTCTTATCAAATCGGTGAAGCGATGCTTTGTGGGAGGGCAAGCAAAGGAAGCAGCACAACCCTCCTCTGCCCTTGCAGAGGTCGGTAAGGTGACAGTGTCGGGGGTTGTGTGTGCAGTCATATATTTTTGTGTCTACTGGATTCTACCTATATTTGTATACGTGGGGGTGACTGTTATATGGGACCATGCAACGGGTCAGAGGAGGCTAACTGGCACACGGCAGCAGGCAAAGTCCAAAGTCTCGAGGAGCATTGAAGCAACGGAACAAATCAGGCAGCCCGCAAGGACACCATTAGCTGTGGACGCGAACTTTGCCGGCTCAGAGGAGAGATTGAACCTCATGACTGGCGGCAGCAGTACGGGACCGATAATAACGGAGATACCTGGCGATGATGAACTTGAGCCTGACGTCGCAGTGTTTGCTGATGGGGTTAGTAAGCATTTTGGCAGGTGGGTGCCTGCTTCGGGTAGGCCGAGCGAAATTTGGCCCACCAAGCCAGCTAAGGGGATAGAAGAAATTCTACGTGATCTCCCCGATATCAGCGTACCTGATATGGAGCTAGAAAAACTGAAACGGCCCATGATAGCGACACAATGGGCACAGTCACACGAAGAGATCAGTCAATTGCTCATCACCGCCATTGATGCCCATGGTGGCAGTAAAGGAGACAATCTTCCTAGCACCTTTATCGACGCTCCTAGTGCAAGTAGTGCGATAGGGGATTCAACAAGACAGCTAGGCAGTTGAGGACGATCTGCTTACAGGGGAAGTTCATTGTTGCGGGTAGGACAGCACATTAAGTGAGGAGGTGGTGGTTTGGACTGAGGAACGCACAAATCTGGCGTGAGTCCGGCACACTTTGTAGTGGAAAAGCAGGCGGCAAGTTCAAGTACAATAAGGGTTGAACAGAGGTCTATGGGCATACCAGTGGTTGTACAGGAGCTAGGGTGTTACACCTGTAAGTTCATATTAAATTAATAAACAAGATGTCTAATTGTCCCGAGGGCATTTCGCGCGAGGGGCGGCGTTGAGCCTTGTTAAGGATCCCATGCAATGCAGGGGTCCCTGTGGGTATTCGGGTTTTCCAGTTTAGATAATCGGGGTTTCGCTGTGGGGGCAATAGCGTGCGGGGATCCCGGGAGAAGCGTGGCTCAAAGTCGGAGCCGGAGGCCAAGTACCAGGTCTTCTGCGTAGGCTGATGAAGTAGGAGGAGTAAGATGTTAGAAGAAGATAAGAAAGAGGCAGAACTAATAGTACCGCCGTTTCAGGACGCTAACTCGTGGGTTAAGTATGCTGAGTCAGACAACAAGGAGATGGACGAGGGCCTGAAGGCAGCGCTGGAGAGCATAGCAGCAGCGAGTGCTGCAACAGGGGAGAGGACCGCAGAAGCGGTAAGAGAATTTCAAGAAACTGGAAAGGAATCTGCAAGAGGGATACAGCAGGCCATAGCAGATTTCTTCAAAACCATTGGGCAAAGCTTTGCGAGCATGTATGAAGGTGTAACTCGGGCCTTTAATGACCTTGGGGATAAGATAGTCAAGGTGTTCGCGCGCGACGATCGTAGCCAAGAAGAAAAAACAGCAGCGGCAGTTG
This sequence comes from Anaplasma sp., assembly GCA_052043585.1. Taxonomy (GTDB): domain Bacteria; phylum Pseudomonadota; class Alphaproteobacteria; order Rickettsiales; family Anaplasmataceae; genus Anaplasma. The sequence goes on from JBQEQV010000098.1 coordinate 3,784, forward strand.
ATGCTGAACGAGTAACTAAGGCTCGTGATGCGTTCAAACAGGCAATGCAAGAGGTGAAGACAGCTTTCGAGACCGGTGTAAAGGAAGCTGAGGAAGGAGCCAATAAGGAACTTGTAGACACAGCAGCAGTGGAGAAGGCTGACAGCATCTCGAAAGTACGCACTGCGCTGAGTGGTCTGAAAAACTTAGCGCTTGGCGCTGTGGACAAAGCAGAAGCAGCAGTAAGAGGGGCTGTTGCTAAGATGCATGAGGGCTTTGCAGGATACGGTAAGGAAGTACGAGAGGCGTCTCAGGTCCTTGATGAGCAAGAGCAGCAGGTAGTTGACGGTGCGCTTGAAGGTCTAAGCGAGACGGTGAGAACAGAAGCGTATGTGTTCAATCATTCAGTAACGCAAGCGTTGGGGGCGGCTCGCTCAAAAGCAAAGGATCTAGTTCAGAAAGCAATAGATCTGGTTACAAAGAGAGAAAGCACAGACGTTGGCCGGATCCGAGAAGGGATAAAGTCGTCAGCAGACACAGTGCAGCAAGCGTTTGAGTCCTTCTTCACAGGCATGACGGATCGACTGACAAGTCTGTCCTCCACGTTTGGGAATTGTGCAGACACAGCAGTAAATGGAATCCTTGGCAAGGAAGAATTAGAGCAGGAGGTCAGAGACAATCTTAGAGCACTAGCGAGCAGTGCGAAGACTGAGTCACAAGCAGCAGTGATCAAAGGATGTGGGACTGCGGTTGTGGCGCGAGGAGCAGTAAGGGACGAGGTTAGAAAACTGCATGAAGCGGTAGATGATCTCAAAGACATTGAGTCGCTAGGGACCGTGAGGGACATACTGGAAGGGTTCAAAGAGAGCACCGCGCAGATTGCCAGATCTGCTATGGACGAGATCAAAGTAGCGCGTGGTGCAATCCAGGCACAAGCCGACAATTTTGCTGCGGAAGTAGGCAAACATGGGGCAAGTGCAGGTCTGGAAGAGGTTCCACAGAAGGAGCTGCACAAATACCTAGACAAGCTCCAGAAGGAAATGAAGCGGCACACCGAAGTGTCCATAAAGGAGGAGCTCGGGCGAGTAAAAGCGGTAATAAAGCAAGCAGACAAGGCAATGCAGCGGACTATTGCTGACATACCTTACAAAGCCCTGGCGGTGGTACCATATAGAGACGTCTGCGCAAAGATCGGGCAGGCGCTTACAGGTGGATGGGGAGCACGATGGAATGAAGCGGTTGTTGCAGCGGCGCAGGCGACTCAGGGTGCAATAGTGGAGCGCATTGCGGGTGCTGGAACAAAGCTTGTCGTAGCGTTTTACGGTTTTGTGGATTCTATCCAAAGGTCCCACGAAGAAATTGTCGAAGCTTTCAGGGGTTTCTTCAAGTTTGTAGAACAGTCCTTCAAGAGCGTGGTGAAGTCTGTTTCTGACCGTATTTCAAACATGAAGGCAGAAGCTACTCCAGAGGAGCAGAAGGCTCTAGAAAATTTGCAACGCAGGGTTAATGACAGCGCAGCGTTGGTGGATACGGCTTTGCAAGAAGTGAGGCAACAGATCGACCAAGCGCTAAACACTGCGAGCCAGGAAGTTCGGAATGTACAAGACTTGAGCTCTGCACAGAATGTGCTTGGAATACTGGAAAAGTTCCAAGCGTCAGCTACTGTGGCAGCAGGGGAAGCTCTGAAGACTGTGGAAGCACAAGTCAAGAACATAGAGCAGGAATTTGAGCAGCGGGAGTTTGATCGCGCACTAGAGGCGGAATATCATGCTTCTTCACAGCGCATGGAAGCGCAGCGGAAGGCTGAGCAAGAACGTGCAGCTGAGCAGAAGAAGTTCAATGAGGCACTAGAGAGAGAGTACAATGCGTATCAGGATCGTCTGAAGGCTGAACTGAACAAATTTAGGGATGGAGTATCTACTGAGCTGGAGGCGGTTGGTGGGGTCGTACAAGAGGCCGAAAAGGTAGTCCTTGCAGCTGTTGAAGCGGCTATCGGAGAAGTTCAAGAAGTGGGGGCTCCTGAAATAGTGCCACTTGCGGGCCTCGACCAGTGGGTTGATGAAGCTCAGGTGGTCAGTGCGACAATGGACTCAGCTCTGGAGAGCGCGCTGGATAGTATAGTTGAGGCGAGCAGCGAAACTGAGGAGAAGACTGCTGAAGCAGTGAATGAGCTGCAAAAGTCGGCTCAGGAATCGGTGAAGGGGATAAAGGAAGCCATAGCGACTCTCTGCTCGGCTGTTGGTACAAGCCTTGCGGGCATGTGTGAGGGTATCGCACGTAGTACAAGTGCTTTTGGCACCAAGATAACCGACGCGTTTTCACGTAACAGACAACAACAAAAAACAGTTGACGCAGAGGTGTTGGAAAGTGCACTGCAGGCATACACGCAAGCATTGACAGAGCAGCGTCAAGGCTTCGACACAGCAGTGCGGACGGCTGAAGGTCAGATTGAACAAGGGGTGCAAAGCACAACCCAACAACTGAACGAAGCTGACAACATAGCGAATGTGCGTAACGTGCTTGAAGGTATGCAAAGCACAGCTATGGGTGCGATCCATGATGTAGAAACTGCAGTAGAAACGGCAGCTGCGGGCGTGCAGAAGGGCTTAAGAGGATATGTAGAAGCAGTAGAAGGACACGCAACGGAAGTGCTGACAGAAAGCGGTCGTCAGGAAGTCGACGCAGTTCTGGAAGATTTGAGCAAGCAAGTGCAAGAGGGAGTGAAGAAGTTCCAAGACCTTGCGAAGCCAGCACTTGAAGAAGCCCGCACAAGCGTGATGGGTCGTATAGTTCAAAGGACTATGCAGATCATATCTGAGAGAGAGAGTGCGGAAGTAGCTGGTGTACAAGAGAACGTCATGGCGGCGGCAGGTAGTATACAGCTGGCCTTCAACAACTTCTTCGGAACTGCGCTGAAGCAGTTAACTGATCACGCTGCTGAGATCCACGGGCGCATAGACGACATGGTCAAGGATAACATCAGTTACAGGGTGAGCCTAGACGCAGAACAAGTGATGCATGACACCACCGCCAAGGTGCACGAAGGTATCGACGGTGTTGTGGAAAGCGTGTTCCAGCACATACGTGTGGTAGCAGACTCTCGCATGAGAAATGCTATGAATGATTTGCAGTCTCATGTGAATTTCCTGCAGGGGGTTCATGAGCTAGAGTCTGTGAGAGACATGCTGCGCTCCTTCCAAGGGAGCACCGTGAAGATCATGGGTGATGTTCTGAAGCAGATTTCAGAAGGAAGGGCAGCCATTGTAGATGAGGTTGCAAAGTTCCAAGACCAGGCGCGTAACGTTGGTCAAGGTCTGGATGTAAGCCCACGGAAGGATCTGGAAAATGCTCTGGACAAGTTCCAAAAAGACCTGGTCGAGGCTCAGCAAGGCACAGCAGCGATGGAGAAGGATCTGGAACAAGTTCGAACAGTGGTGCGTCGAGCAGACAGAGAGATGAGTCAAACCATCCGCAGCATGCCTTATAAGGCATTGGCAGCCGTACCATATATGGGTGTCGGCAAAATGCTTGAAGATGCGCTGAAGAATGCTGGGAAGGAAGGTTGGGTCGCACC
>JBQEQV010000099.1:0-1027 GCA_052043585.1 Anaplasma sp.
GGCGCAAGTCACTCCACACAGCAAGAACGGCGGGCCCTCCGACCACATCCTTGATTACTCTCATAATCGTGGGAGAATTCCCCCCCCCCCCTCCAATTCTGCAACCTCACTATCAGCGCTGACGGCCGCTGAGGACGCCACGGCACTAGTCGCGCCACCTTCTTTGCATTCGAAGTCTTTGCCGTTTTCACCTACACCAACACCGGCCGCAAACTTGCCTATCAACTTACCTGCACCGAAGAATATCGCAGTGAACACAACCAGCATCGCAATCGCGGGCCACGCCAATCTTCCGAAAATGGCCATGATGCTCGACCCAAGTATCACCCCAGTCATGATGGGCAACCCCAATTTCTGCACAAACACCACCACGTTACATATGACTTTGGTCGCGGCATCGTCGTTCGTCGCCGCAGCACTCTGTTGTGCTTGCGCCTGGTGTGAGGACAAACCGTAGGCACTACCCTCAGACTCGACAGCCACATCACCTACATTCAACGTAGACGCGGACACAGAACCGGTAGCCACGAACAACCACATGAAACTGGCAGTGAGCATCATGAACAGCCGGAATCTCGCACTCGACACAACCCCCTCCAACCTTCACACGAAGCACCCATACACCTCTCCGGAGCATAAGTCGGTGGCATTACAGCACAAAATTGCTAAAGTTATGTAAACAACCTAAGGTTGTTGAGCACAATATCTCCGTAGTCAGCATCTAAATGCGGATAAACAGCCATTGTTGGGATTATTACGCGCATGAATATAGGAAAGAGAGCACTAAAAACACAATTTTAACACGTCATCGAGCGCAAATTTCTCTGTTACGGACCGTCATAACGGGCAAAAATCTTGAAAGAAGTAGCGGCAAATTTCCACACCTTACCGTCTCTAGAAATTATCTTAGGAGGCAACCAATTTCGAAAAACAACGCCACAGGGGACGCAGTCAGCCCAGTGTCACTAACCTCTCCTCCTGTCGCGTCTTGGTGCCACCAATCCCTTCTACTTTCACACGCGATTCC
>JBQEQV010000100.1:0-7634 GCA_052043585.1 Anaplasma sp.
CTCAACGCTCTCAACGCTCTCAACGCTCTCAACGCTCTCAACGCTCTCAACGCTCTCAACGCTCTCAACGCTCTCAGAAGGGAGAGCCTCAACCTCATCAGAAACCGCAACAGAAATATTCGCAACACACAGGCAGACCACGAGGGGAACACCCAAGAAATACCGTAAGAACCCCATAACCCTTACCACATTACAACAGACACACCTCAGCTTGCCGTACCACCTCCTTCACTTTCAGCCCCTGCTTTTGCATTCCCGAGTTGGTTAGCGTACATTGTTTCAAAATCTATAACATCCAGCATTAACGGTGGAAACCCTGCGTTGGCAGTCATTTTGGCGATCACCTCCCTGATAAACGGGAACAGAATGCTCGGTGCAGTAATCAACAAAGCCTCCTTGACCTCGTCCTGAGAAGCCTCCTCTTCGATTGAGAACACCCCGCAATACTTAAGTTCACATACAAAAGCTGTCATCTGCTCCACAAGAGAGTCGACGTTCACCTGCAGAGTAACCTCGTAGAGATCATCAGCACCCTGCTGTTGATCGCCCTCAGCCGGCTTTACCGGCAGAGCCACAGAGGCAACGTTAACTGATATATTAATCTCCGGAGGAGTTCTACTAATCATGAGAAACACCCTAGGAGAATTAGGGTTTTCGAAGGACAGGTCCTTAATGTATTGTCCCCTTACCTTGAGCTTTGGACGCATACCAGAGACTCCTAGACGGAAATACCGCAATTAATTATTGATTAACACTGGGTAGACTATAATATGGTTAGGTACTTTTGTACATAGCCTTTAGTGATAAATTGTGGATGAGTATGGTTGAGTTGGCAATATACGCGTTCGTCGCCGCCTTCATTTTCTTCCGCTTGTACAGCTCTCTAGGTAAAGCGTCCAGCGTTAGCTTCCAAAGTAGCTGTATACAGCCGGAAAATATCGGTGATGAGCTTGCAGAATCGGATGCCAACAGCGAGTCTCCAGACGTGCCCATAGACTCCGTGATCGAGGGAGAATTTGTCGGGCAAGCTTCAAGCATACTTGCGGCTATAAAGGAGCGGTGTAGGGATTTTTCCATCAGACACTTTATGGAAGGATCCGCAGCGGCGTTTGAATTAATAGTAAAAGCTCTTAACGAGGGCAACACTGGGCTACTTTCGTCCTTGCTCAATAGTAGGATGTACGAGTCGTTCGTCAAGGAAATAGAGCGTCGTAAGGACGCCGGACACGTACACGAGGATGTGGTCGTGGCAATCACATCCCAGAAGATAACTGCCGCTGAGTTGGTGGGCAACCTTGCTACCATCACCGTAAGATTCATCACTGAACAAATAAACGTCGTGCGGAACACCGCTGGCGAGATCGTCGAGGGTAGTGTGTCCAAGATAAATGTAATAGAGGACACATGGAAATTCGAAAAGGATGTCACCGCCACAGCTAGAAGGTGGTATCTAGCTTCCACAGCTGCAAGCAGCTAGTTTTCTCTTTTCTGAATTAAGGCACTACATTGGGCAAGCACAGGGACAGTGCGCGTACACAAAAAGCCCCTAAATCTGTGCCTAAGAACGCCGTGCATTCCTTGCCTCTCTGTACTTCAACAGCATAAATCCCAGGGTTCCCACAAGAGTGCCCAGAGGTACCACAAGCATGGATTTCACCAGAAGATCGCTGCCGTACTCTACAGGCACCCCTCCACCCCCACAGTGCGAGTCTATGCTAAACGCGATCACAGTGTGGAAGAAATACCCGAAGATCATAATAACCATATTGGACGTCGCAGTTGCCAGAGCCACTGATTCTTTGCCCACATATCCTATGGCCTTGCACAAAGTCACAAGCTGATAGGCCGAGCAAAACCCCACAACAAAGAGTAAGGCAAATGTGCTCACCTCAGTGCCACAGCGCCCGGTCAATAGGGCTGCAAATGCAATGATAGAAAATATCCCACAATAAATGATTATGCTGAAAGCATTGTAGGACTTTTCAAACATATAACCAAGAACAAACGACCCCAGACAGGACCCAATAAATATCGTAGACGGCAGGATCGCGGCCGATTGCTGGCCAATTCGGCACACCTCTGTCAAAAATATTGTAGCCCACCCGTCCGCAAAGCCTTCCAGCGGGCCTATCATAAATCCGCCAAACAGACTGACAATTATGAGCTGCTTGTTGCATAGCACACTTTTTATCTGCTCGGAGACACTTCCACCCCTAGTCTCCTCTTTCACATCAAAAAGCACCCAAAAGGAAAACAGCGCCAAGATACACCCTACGGCTATGAATACTGTGAACACACTGCTCCAGCCAAATTCTTTCACTAATGTCAGCATGGGCATGCCGCCGTATACGGCACCCAAGAACCCTATAATCGTGGCAATCGCAGTCATCCTGGCAAACTTCTTGCCGAAGTACATCGCTGGAACCTTGAAAGTCGCCAACGCAATGGCTGCCGACCCTATCCCAGTCACCACTCGCCCAATTTGAACCAAAATCCATGAATCAAACAGCATAGGCACCGCGCCCAAAAAAGTCATGGCCGCGCAAATCGACACCACCCTCTTGGGCCCATACCTATCCATAAGCACACCCAACGGTATGTGAGCTAACGTATATCCGGCATAGTAAAGGCCAGAAAACTGCCCCAGGGAAAACGCCCCTACGCCGAATCTCCCCATGATTTCAGTGGCAAGGGTATTTGGTATTACTCTGAATATGTACTGAAGCGCATACAGCAGGGACACTGCGAACCACGCAAAGAACGCTCTATTGACAGGCCACACAGCAACCCCCAAAAAACCAACGGGAACTATCGTAAACCAGGAAGCGATAATAGTACAGCAATATTACTTGTCAACGCTTCAGGTGCTACCTCCTGCGGTTGGCGCCTTTTTAACTGTCCCACTTACCCTATGGAATAGCTCTACGACCATGCGATGCACGGAGTAAACGTCTCCGTCTACACAATCTACCAAATGACACCTATGTGCATCGCGTTTAGCGATGGTTCTGAAGCCATCCCTGACCCTGTCGTAGAACTCAACGCCACGACTTTCACATCCACGAAGGCGGGTCCTGGCCAAAGCCTTTTCGGTGCCTATATCCAGAATAAAGGTGATGTTGGGCATCACATCTACAACCAAGGCATTCAGCTGGACGACCAGATTCTCATCTATTCCACACCCGTAACCCTGATATGCCAAAGTTGAGTCAACATACCTGTCGCTTATCACCGTCTTACCTTCGAGCAACCCAGGAGATACCACCTTGACAAAGCTCTCCCTGCGCATCGCTAAAAAGAGCAAAAGCTCTGTGACTTTGTCTAGCTTATAGCCCTCAAGACCTAGGAGAGTGTTTCTGACCAGTTCATTGAACGAAGTGCCCCCAGGCTCACGGGTCAGAATTACCTTCCCCTCGCCATACAGATCCGACAAATACTTCGCGAGAAGAGCGGCCTGCGTAGTTTTCCCACATCCATCCACTCCTTCAAAAGTTATAAACATTCTACCCGGAACTACTCTCAGTGAACTTTTCCAATTTCAGCACACTGGAGCAGTTTTCGCGCAGGGACTCCATATTGTCGATGCTAATCCCACGCACCAACCTATCTATCCTTGTCAGTAGACCCACAAGCACTCGACCGGGCCCCACCTCAATAAACTCGGAACACCCTCTCCTGACCAAGTACTCGATACCTTCCCTCCACCTGACCCTGTTAATGATCTGACGAGACATCAGGTCCTTGATTTCATCACTATCATCACACTCAGACGCAGAGGCATTGAACACCACGCCAACCTTAGGTTCACCCACCTCCAGTGTATCAACAAAGTCCCTCACTTCCTCATATGCTGCTCGCATTAATGAGGAATGAAAAGGCCCGCTGACACGCAGCTTCACTACCTTACGTATGTTGGTACCTTCGATAAGCTTGGGCAGGCACTCTAAGGCATCTTCCGTCCCGCTGACTACCACCTGTCCGTAGCAGTTATCGTTTGCCACTTCACAGACCCCATGCTCAGAAGCAGCAGCTACTACCGCTTCCACCTCGTTCATGTCACCCCCGATTAGGGCCGACATGCCTCCACAACAAAGGGAAGCGGCTCTGTTCATTCCCCTGCCCCTTACGTCCAGCAGCCTCACAACATCAGGCAATGTCAACACTCCAGCTACACACAGAGCAGCATACTCGCCTACAGAATGGCCTACGACGTACTTGGCTATATTATAAACGGACGCTCCGGTGTGATGCTCCAGCGCACGTACTAGCGCTACAGAAACCGCCAACAACGCAAGCTGGGCATTGGCTGTGGCAGTCAAAACCTCTTCGGGTCCATGAAAGATTATTCTGGAAAGGTGTCTACCTAGGATCTCATCTACTTCGTGAAACACATGCCGCGCCGCAGTGGAGCTCTCGTAGATTTCCCTACCCATGCCAACAAACTGTGACCCTTGTCCAGGAAACATTAATACAACAGACACAACCCCTTCTCGGTTCTTTACGGCATGCCTAGATTATCGCGCACGCTTCCATAGTAGTCAAAGCTATTTTGCGGATTCGCCAATACAACGGACAGTTATCACCTAATCTACCAAACACAACCTGCTAGTAACATCAATCACCCTGCAAAAGCGCGATAGCCTGAGTCGCAAGTGGCAATTTACCCACGAACATTTGAATGCAGTATAAGCACTATATACTCGATGTGGTATATACACTTAATCAAGTATGTGCTAGTGCTTTGCAGCTTGCACCCCGCAGCGAGAAATTGACATGGCTTTACTTCCTTGGTACCATCTGAACGCCGTCCGTGGTTTCCTTTTGCACGAGCGTCCCGGTCCGGTTTCTTTGTGTTTGGTAGAAGTGGGGGTCTGTGAGTCATGAGGAAAGGTATACACCCTGAGGTTCATCCTATTACAGTTGTTTTCACGAACGGTGAGCAGCGCGAAATGCTCTCCACATGCGGGAAGCCTGATGAGATGGTGAAGGTGCATCTGGAAAGTGATAGGTTCAATCATCCGGCTTGGAATCCGGGATTGCGGATGAGTAGCAAGAAAAACAGTAGGGCCGCGAGGTTTCTCAGCAAGTTTGGCGATTTGTGAGGTCCGTGAGTGCAAGGCGTTGCTTTGCGTTCCGGCTGTAGGTACAAAACCGTAGGTTACGTGGCAGCTGGACCCATGGAGGAAGAGAAGATTAGCTCCCTCCGCGACTTTTACCACGTAGTGAATTTGGCTGACGATCCGGTCGCGGGCGTGGACCTGCTTGTGGTCGTAGGGGGTGACGGCTTTATGTTGCACAGTCTACACAACTACGTAATACGTCAGAGCAGAAATGTGCCAGTATACGGCGTTAGGCACGGAACGGTTGGTTTTCTGCTGAACCACTGTTGCTTTGATGGAAGCCTACAGCATAATATAGAGAGGGCCGTTGCGGCCGAGTTGCCGCTGTTGCGCATGGAGGCAACGGACGTCTGTGGCACAGTGCACAGTGCGATGGCAGTAAATGAGGTTTCTCTGTTTCGGGGAACGCACCAAGCTGCCAAGTTAAGAATCAGAATCAATGGCAAAGTCGTGATGGAGGAGCTGGTCTCAGATGGTATTATGCTCTCGAGTCCCGCTGGTAGCACGGCGTACAACTTTTCTGCAGGAGGACCAATACTGCCATTCAACGCGAATATAGTTTCTCTCACTGCTATCAATTCTTTTAGGCCTAGGAGATGGCGCGGTGCCTTACTGCCAAATGACGCTTCAGTGGAGATAGACGTCCTGGCACCAGAAGTTCGCCTGGTGAGCGCAGTTGCTGACTACACGGAGTTCCGCAACATAAAAAACATAAGAATCAGGCAGGATAATAGTGCAAAAGTCACGCTGATGTTTGATCCAGAGCACAGGCTGGAGGAGCGAGCCATTGCAGAGCAGTTTCTTGCCTAGCGCTTGTGTGACACTGTTGCTTATTTTCACCAAAAATTTTATAATCCGGGCTTGAAAGTTGAACTAAGGCATTTGTGGAAATTTCCTACTCGTTTGATGACGTTTTAATCGTTCCTTCGAGCTCCAGCGTGCTTCCTGCCGAGACGGATGTTACCACGTATGTTACGGATAGCGTGCAGCTTCGCATCCCCATAATGTCAGCAGCCATGGACACCGTAACGGAGTCTGGGCTTGCCATAGCAGTTGCCCAACATGGGGGTATGGGGTGCATTCACAAGAACTTGTCTGTGGAGCGCCAAGTTGCGGAGGTGCAGAAGGTCAAGAAATACGAAAGCTGGATAGTACGCAATCCCGTTACTGTCTCTCCTGACGCTACACTGGCCACAGCTTTATCTGTCATGAGAAAGCACAGTTACTCCGGAATACCCGTAGTCACCGAGCCGCACGGCAAACTTGTGGGAATACTGACAAACCGAGATGTGCGTTTTGTTGGGAACAAGAGTTGCAAGGTAAGTGACATCATGACGAGTGTCAATCTTGTCACTGTACGCGAGGGCATCAGCCAATCTGACGCAACAAAGCTCCTACACAAGCACAAAATAGAAAGGCTTATAGTAACGGACGAGAACAACTGTTGCATCGGTCTGATAACAGTGAAGGATATCGAACGATTCAACAGATTCCCTAATTCCTGCAAGGATAGTAAAGCCAGATTGCGGGTCGCAGCGGCGGTCGGCACTGGCAGCAAAGAGGGGATAGAGCGGGCTGAAGCTTTGATAAACGCGGATGCAGACGTGATAGTGGTAGACACTGCACATGGGCATTCTGCCAAAGTCATACAGACCGTAAGGGAGATAAAATCGATGTACCCGGACGCTCAAGTTGTGGGGGGAAATGTCGCTACAGCGGCTGGTGCTTTGGCCCTTATTGAAGCTGGCGTGGACGCGGTGAAGGTGGGAATGGGCCCCGGCTCCATATGTACAACAAGAATTGTTACGGGGGTGGGAGTACCGCAGTTTTCTGCCATTAGAAATGTCGCAGCAGCCTGCAAAGGCACGGGTGTGAGGGTTATAGCCGACGGGGGGATAAAGTACTCAGGCGATATAGCAAAATCCATCGCAGCGGGTGCGGATGTCGTCATGATAGGTTCTATCTTCGCTGGCACAGACGAGAGTCCGGGCGACACTATGATATACAACGGACGAGCATATAAATGCTACAGGGGCATGGGCTCCGTTGTGGCAATGAAGGGTGGCGGAGGAGGCAGATACTTCCAAGATGGAGGTGGCAAATTTATACCGGAGGGCGTGGAAGGCAGAGTGCCCTTCAAAGGGGCAGCATCTGAAGTCATTTATCAGCTGGTTGGTGGACTTAGATCCTCCATGGGGTACACAGGCAACAAGGACATAGCCTCCATGAAGGAGAACTGCGAATTTACCGTAATCACCGCAGCGGGGCTCCAAGAAAGCCATGTGCACGGCGTTGCAATCACTCGTGAAACCCCTAATTACCACCCATATTCTCAGCATCATAAGGATTAGTCTGGGTTTCGCTAGACCTCTTCGGTCCAAGCAGCGCATCAAGCTTCGCATCCTCTATAAACTCCAATCGTGAAGTGAAGGCCGATCTAAGATTAGCTTTAAGGATAGCAAGCTAATGGCTCTAGGGGGAGCTGTTGGATATGCTGTAGGTGGAGCTAGGGTT
>JBQEQV010000101.1:0-30866 GCA_052043585.1 Anaplasma sp.
TGGTGGTAAACTCCCAGAGGATGCTAAGCAAAGACTTGCAAACGCATTGAAGTCGTTCCAGGCACATGTCCGGGAAAGCAATGAACAGGTTGTTGAGGCCTTCAAGGGTCTCTTCAGGGCGATCATGAAAGCGTTCCAGGATGCTGCACAGCGGGTTGTCATGGCCCTTCTTATGGGGCTGAACGGAGTAGCTAACTTGGCAGCCTTACAAACAACTGTGAAGGCTGTAATTCAGGAGAAAGCTGAAGCAGCGGAGGACGTTCTTATTGAGGCAGAACAGCAGCTTGACCAGGTGGTTCAAGAGGTGAATGAAGCAGTGGATAGGGCTGAAGACCTCGATGGTGTAGGACAAGTGCTTACAAACTTCCAAGAGTCAGTTACTGTGGCTGTTGGTAATGCTCTGGGGGACATGAATGCGACAGTCGTTGATCTTGAGGGTACCGTTCACGGGTTGAGCCCAGAGGGTCTTACTGTTGAGCAGGAAGTAGCGCTGACTGCTAGTAAGGAGAACGCTCTTGAAGAAGTGGTTAGCCTCAAGTCCGAAGTCAGTGGGCAGGTGAGAGCTGTTGGTGATGCTGTAGAAGCAGCTGTTGATAGTGTAGCAGCTGCGATTGGGCAGCAGCGTGATACTACGCAGCAGGAGTTCTATGAGCAGCTAGAGAGAGAGTACAACGCGTCTCAGCAGGATCGGCTGAAGGCGGGTGAGCGCAGCGGTGGTGGCCTCGATGCTTCTGTTGAACAAGCAGTGCAGGGTCTGTCAGGTGCTCTCGAAGAGGCTAAGGATCTTCCTGACCAGCCGCAAATTGACCAGCAACAGCAGCAAAGCAGCCGAGGTGGAGGCATAGGTAGGTAAAAACAGGTGCGCTAAGCCGTAGCGGTGGGGGTAACCCCTACTCGTGCGGCTAGGCCCATTAGGGAGATTGTTTAAGAAGGGAAGAGTGCCGGTGTGGGCAATTGTTCTCAAAGAGTTTCACGGATCCAGGCGCAGGGGGATGTATGACACCCCACTCCAGACAAGGAAGAAGGGTGGCTATCAAGTCAAAGCGGGGAGAGAGAGGGGGAAACCCCATCTGCCAGGTTTTCTGCGTAGGCTGATGATGTAGGAGGAGCAAGATGTTAGAAGATGACAAAAAAGTGGAAGAGTTGGTGGTGCCGCCATTTCAGCGTATGAACTCATGGATCGAGTCTGCGAAGCAGGGCGTAAGTTCGTCTCTTGCTGAAGCGCTAGGCCACATAGGAAAGGCGACTGCCGAAACAGAGAAGAAAGCTGCTGCAGCGATGGATGAGCTGAAGGAAACCAGCAAGACGTCCACACAGAAAGTCACCGATGCCACAGTAAATTTCTTCAAAAACGTTGGGACATGGTTCAAGAATACGTGGAATTCCATATCAACGAAGAGTGATGCTCTTACTGCAGACTTGGAATATTTGTTATTGCCTCACGGGCAATACAGAGCGCTTAACGCAAAGCGTGAAGGAAAGAAGCTTGAGGGCATTGATGGTGAGCGGCTAGAAAGGGCTGCTAAGGCGTTCAAGCAAGCATTGGAAGAATCTGGAAAACTCGTTGAAGGAAAGGTAGAAAGCAATGCGCAACAGGTGACTAGTAAGCGTGACGAGTCGCTTGCCCAAATAGACAAAAGCGAAAGCGTCGATAAGGTCCTTGGCGCACTGACAGGCTTTCGTGGCGGAGCCCTGAACGCGATAAACAACATGGAAAACGCTGCGAACGAAGGGATCGCAAAAGTGGAAGGCGGCTTCCGTGCATATCGTGATGAGATGCGGGACGCAACGAAGGGCAAGGGTGATGAAAAGAAAGCAGACGTTTCCCACAGACTTTCAGACTTTCAGGCGGAGATGTCTGGAGACATACAGGCGTTTAGGGATAAGGCAGCTCCTGGGTTTGCGCAAGCTAGGGCAAATGTTCGGAGTCCGGTTGCAAGAGCGATGGAACTCGTAAAGCAGCGGGAACTAGGTGAAGTTCTTGGGGTCCGCTTGAGCGCTATGGTAGCGGCAAACCGGATACAGGCGGCCTTTGATAACCTGTGTGGCACCGCGAAGGATTTCCTATACAGAGAGGGTCCTAGAGTTATTGGGGAAGCAGACACGATAATTAATGAAAAGCTCCTGTACACAATACACGGTGAAACGTGCGACAATTTCATTGAATTTACCGCTGGTGTAAAGGACGGAGTAAACGACGGGCTGTCCAGAACTTCTACAGCACTGGGCGCTGCTCAGGAGCGTATGAACCAGGCGGTGAGCTCCTTTGAACAGGAGATTGGGAACTTAACTGACGTCAAGCAGCTTGACCAGCTGGCTGGCAAACTGACAGCGTTCCAGCAAGACACTGTAAATATCATAAAAGAAGCCCTGGATGCGGTGCATAAGGGAAGGCAAGCTGTTCTGGACGGTGCTAATAAGTTTGAAGCGGAAGCAATTAGGATAGCAGACGCAGAAAATCTCAGTGCTCAGCCGAAAGAGGCACTGCAAGAATCGCTGAAACACTTCAAGGGAGAAGTTGCGAAGGTGAACCGAGGAGTGGAAGTTGAGGCTCTCGGGGATCTGAACGCGGTGATCAAGCTGTCGGACAAGGAAATGCAGCGCGTTATTGCTGATATACCTTACAAGGCGCTGTCAAGCGTTCCATACAGAGGTGTAGGAGAATGGATTAAGGATGCTAAGGCAGAGAAGGATGGTCTGGATCCAAAACTGGCTGACGCACTGAAGGAATTGGACAGGAACGTTCGTGCGGCTGAAAACGGGCTTGCTGTGGCTATTCGTAATTCGAATGCAAAAATAGCGAATGCGTTCAAGGTGGTGATGGAGGTTCTGAAGCAAGCCTGGGATGAGTGCTGCCAGAAGGTTGTCAAATTCTACAATGACCAGACCAAGGAAGGTAAGTTGAATAATCTGCTGGAACAGTGGAAGGAAGTAGAACAGAAAATTCTCGATCGTACAGGAAGAATAGACAATGCTCTGAAGGCAGCTGGAGAGAAGGTCGACACTGAGGTTAAGCAGGCGAACGAAACCTTAGGTAAGATGGAAGGTCGCGATCTGGATGCTACGAAGAAAGCACTTGTGGGCTTTAGCGGCCGAACTACGGAGGCTCTGGGAACTGCTCTGCGCGATTTAGAGGCGGAATATATCGACATGGAGAAAGAGCTGGGGGACCTGGACGAAAGTTTGAAAGGAGCGCTGGGCTACTCGTTCAAGGATGCGTTGCGTGAGAGTATGCAAGAGTTCGGCAGGGTTGTAGACCTAGTGGACGAAGAAGTCGAAACTGCGGTCAGAGACCCATATGGAACTATCGGCAATGTGGTGCCATTCAAGGGTGTAGGCCACTGGGTCGAGGAGGCTAAGCAGACAAAAGCTCAAATGGACCCGGCGCTAGAACAGGCGTTGACAAGCATTGCGAAAGCGAGTAGCGGAACAGAACAAAAGGCTGCTGAAGCCGCACAAAAACTGCGGGATACCGGCAAGGAGTCCACTAAGACAGTAGCAAAGTCCACAGGTAAGTTCTTCCAGGACACAGCTCAATGGTTCATTAAAGCGCAAGACTCAGTGTCGAAGGATTCTGAAAGTCTTTACAAAGTACTAGATAAAGCCCGGCAGGAGGCGAAGAAAGTTGTTGGTGGCTGGCAGGGTGAGCGGATGCAAAAAGCTTACGATGCGTTCAAGCAGGCACTGAATGAGCAACGTGGTAAGGTTGAAAACACTGCCGGCGTTTCTACAAAAGCTGTAAATGAAGCGGTTCTTGCAGCAGGCAGTAAGCTGGATAACGCTCAGAGCATGCAGGAAGTCATCGGAGCACTTACAGAATTTTTGGGTACAACCTTAAAGTCTATAGACGGCGTAGAACGCACTACAGACCACGCGCTCAGCAGTGTGGGAAGCGAGTTTGCTAAGTTCCAGAAAGAAGCGCGTGAAGACGTGCTCCAATCTGGAATGAAACCCGCAACCAAGAATGATCTACGCGATGCAATATGGAAAGCTGGAGGCAAGGTTACCAACGCAATAGCGGATTCTAGGGGCCAGTTAGCTACTGGGGTTATAGATGCTCGGTTGACTGCGGTGTCGCCGGTTGCAAGAGCTATGGAACTCGTAGCAGAACGTGAACTGCGAGAAGTAAACGTGGCCTGGGCTACTGCTGTGATGGCAGGAGACAAGGTGCACAGAGGCTTTTCGAACATGTGCACTCAAGTTAGAACCTACTTTGCAAACCTGGGTTCTGGCCTTATCAGCAGCATAGACAAGGTAGTCGCGGAGACGGTCGACGGGCTCAGCCATAGTGATGCAATAAAGATGCGCGATGCAGCGCATAGCGCCGGTGATGCCGTAGTACAAAAGAGCAGCGCAGTACATACATCTTTGCAGAGTGCGCAGGATGACATGAGTAAGGCGGTTGATGATCTGTACGGGAAAATAAGAGACGTCAAGAGAGTTGACCAGCTGGATGGCATTAAGGATTTGCTGGAGGGTTTCCAAAGGGAGTCTGTGTTGATCATGGCTGATGCTCTAAAGGCGATTAAAACCGGTAGGGAGGGCATCACAGAGGAGGCCAACAAGTTTGAACAGGAAGCACGGAGACTGGGCGACGATCTAGACAAAGTTCCAAAACAAGACATGGATCTGGCGCTGCAGGAGCTTAGAGAGGGAGTTAAGGGCCTGAGTAGGGAGATAGAGACCAAGGGTCTAGGACAGCTCAAGTCGATGGTGCAAATGGCAGACAAGGCAATGCGTGGTGCTATTGCTGACCTGCCTTACAAGGCATTGGCGTCAGTACCGTTTAAGGGTACGAAGCAGTGGCTCAGGGACGCTAGATCGGAGAAAGAAGCCGCAAAACTGGATCCAGAGCTGCGTGAAGCACTGAAGACGATAGAAGACGCTGCTAAGGCATCTGAGAACAAAATCGAGCAGGCTCTGCGTGTTTGTGCCGAATGGATCGAGGCGCTTGTCCAAGGCATAGAAAAAGGCTGGAACGCGATGCTCGGGAAGATCGATGCTCATCGGCAAGCTAGTGCAGATTGGACCAACGAGATGGACAATCTTTGGAATCAGATGAAGGACCAGGTCAAGGCACGGTCAGACACTGTTGATCAGACCCTGAAGGGAGCCGGGGATAAGGTTAAGAAGCTGTGTAAAGAGGCAGCAGAGAAGACTGGGCAGGCTAAGACTGATGCAGAGAAAGGACGGATGTTGGAAGAATTTTTTGCTGAGTCTTCTAAGATCATGGCAGATGTCCTGAACACTGCGAACGACCAGAAGGAAGGCCTCAGACAGGATGTCCAGAAGCAGTTTGCTAACGATAATTTATTCCAAGATGCGTTGCAG
The DNA here is from genome assembly GCA_052043585.1 of Anaplasma sp. Classification (GTDB taxonomy): domain Bacteria; phylum Pseudomonadota; class Alphaproteobacteria; order Rickettsiales; family Anaplasmataceae; genus Anaplasma. Next base: position 5,332 of record JBQEQV010000101.1, read on the forward strand.
GGGTTTAAGGGAAGTACTGCTGACGTGTTGAGTTCGCTCGAAAATTTCGGTAAGAAAGCCGACTCCACTGCCAAGGGGGACCCAGACCTAGGGTTCAGTGCTGCTTCTGTGAGTAGTGCTAAGAAGAGTGCGAAGCCTGGGGTGACTTTCCGCTTTGTGACTAGTCCGGAGATTCGCAGGATCGAACGAGAAATCGAGGAGAACAATAAGTTGCAGGAGAAGATAGAGGCAGCTATTGCGGGCTTGGCGGAAGCTATAGACTCACTCAAAAACCCGCAGCAGCAGCCGCAAATTAACCAGCAACAGCAGTCTGCTGAACAGGAGCAGGAAGCACAGCAACAAAGAGGAGGTGGTAGAGGTAGGTAAAGTAGACCTCAGCGAAAAACCACTGGTGCGGCTAGCATTCTGATGAGTGATCAAAGGAGTGCGAGCCGCCCTTTTTGTTGTGCGCGCACCACTGTGGGTGCGTCGATGAGTTGTGCGGGGAAGACGCCAGATAGGCCTATTGGGCTATTGGCAAACTGTCTAATTTCTTTCCGGGGGATTTTGCATTGAAGCGGAATCGGCCGGGGAATCCCCCGCATGGAACTTGTGTTTTTATTAGGCTATTGACTTCAGCGTGCTCCTTGTGGTGTAGGCCGGAGGCTATTCTTAAGTTTTCGTTGTGACGGGTCTTAAGAACGTAAACAACGGGGGGAAAGGGATGGCAGACAACAATGTCACAAAAGATGCGTTCGACGAGCGCGAGAATAATGACAACAATAAAGAGAATAAAGAAAAGAAGGGCGGCTTTCTCGACTTCCTTGGCGGACTCGGACTTAGCGGAGGTGTGGAGGAGGGAGTCCCGGAGGAGGAGCAGGTAAGTTCCCCTCAGGGAGCAGAGGAGCATACAAGCCCACCTGTCGATGACGGTATTGGTAACGGTAACAGGGAGAACGCTGAGAACAGCGTCGCCAGGGATGATGTCGAAAAGGGCGTTGAAGAGAAGGTAGAAGCGCCGCTGGCAGAACCTGCAATGGAGGAAGTTACGCCAGCTTCCGAATCAAGTGTATCGGATGAACGAGTAGCAGCAGAGCCGGCACCAGAACCTACGCCAGCACCTGCTGCGTCAAAGCCTGCGGCGGCAGCACAACCGGCACGGGAGGCACAGAAAATACTAGAGGACGTTTTTAGTGTGGCGTCGGAGCTAGACGACGAAGTCTACAAGTATGTGGACTTCTCTGCTCTTAAGGGAGGTAGTAGCGACGAGAAAAGCGCCCCACAACAGCCCGTGGCCGCCCCTGAGAAGCCTGCCCCAACAGCAGCACCGACACCCAAGGCAACACCTGTGCCGGAACCCGTGGTATCTCCGGAAGCAGCGGAGGAGCCCGAACCAACACCAGAGATAATATCGGAATCCGCGCCAGAGGCGGCAGAACCGGTAACGAAGCAACGATCGGTAGCGGAACCGGCAGTGGTGTCGGCACCTGTTGTAGAACAGGCGGTGACTCCTTCTGGAGGGCAACGACAGCCCGGTTGAGAGTAAACGTCGGCTATATAGGCGACTGGCGGGGGTGACTAGCTGCGCGGAAGGAAGCTGTGGCTGACGTCAGGTAGATTGATCAGCTCGCGGTGAACCTCTTCAAGATTGTGAAGCGCGCGTCACAAGCGGATCGGATCCTTTCGATGCCTAGCTAAGGCATAGACTATCCCCCAGCTATATGGGAAGTTGCACCAGAGGAGAACCCAGCACAGGCAGACAGCTCGACAGTGGCGAATTTGGCACCGGAACCTGCTTAGAGGGCCAGCATTGATGGCAAGCAAGGAGCGGTGCAGCAGGTGGGGATGGCTTCCAATGCATTGAATGGTAATCCGAGATTTAAGCAAGAGGCTTTGTGAGCTGTACAAGGAGACAACAGAGGCTTCAGATGGCGTACCAACCGAGAATCGGCAGCAACATGGGGTACCAAGGAACAAGGTAAAGGAGGTCTTAGTGGACTGAGCGAGACCGCTTGTGTGTCCAGTGATCCTTAATTGATATCAAAGGAAGAAGGACAGAGCCTAGTTTCCCAGCTCGCAAGTATATCAACGGTTGTGCAGATATTGGGGGTCACACTTTGAGGTAATACTAAGTTAGTGAATGGGCTGTCTAATTTTCTAAAGGATTCTGCAGAGCGACTCGGTTCTTATTGGGGAGGAGAAAGCCCTTCTCTTCCCCAGAGTACTCGATCTCAGTCATGGTGGGTCACAGGCGGCTGCCGCCCGGTTGGGCGTCTGTTATCCCTGTTGCGAGCTGCAATATTTGGGTGTAGCGAGAGAGTGAGAAATGGCTAATATCAAGAAAGGTTCGTCAATTTTGCGCAAAAAAAGGGCAGAAGACGTAATTGCTGAAGCTCAGCAAAGAATGGAGGAGTGGTTTCCTCAAGGCAATTCCGCCGCTCGTGACATTGACCCCCTCCTGAAAAAAGGGGGCGGGGGATCAACACTGTCTGCTGATGACGAAAAAAAGAAAAAAGAAGCAATACGACAACCTGCCTCTCCAAACAAAGGTAAGACATCCGGGATCGGTGCGAAGTTAAAGGTCTGGCTGGGTGGCTTTGGGGCCACGGGTTTCGGGGTAGGGGCCTGGGCCCTTGCTTCTGCTACTTTGGGTGTAGGACCTGTAGGTATTGCCGCTGCGATTCTTACGATTGGTGGGATAACAGCGATCAGTGGCGGAGCGGTGTTTGGAGCGGGTAAGGTACTTAACCGAGTCAGAGGTGAGTGGAAATCGAAAGGCAGAGAGGAGGCTTCTCAGCAGGCACGCTCTAAAACAAACTGGACAAGCATGCAGATGATGTTGTGGGGGCTGCTGAGTGTAGGTGGTAGCGTTGCCGTTTGTGTGTTAGCGCCTACCATAGCACCTATATTTATATTTGCCGGGCTGATGACCCCTGCTGTCTATCTGATAATGGGGCTCGATAAGTTCGTAAGTGGCGTACGTAGGTTGAAACATAGATCCGACATGGCGATCAATGACCTCAGAAATAACCTGAGCCACGGTTTCAACAAGATTAGAGGGGTGCTTACTCCTGTGGAAACCGTGGATGCGCTGATACAAGAAGTGGTCGAGGCACAACCTAGGGGTTGGAGCCTGGAAATGGAAGCTACCATCAAGGAGCTGCTGAAAGTTACTAACGACGACACTACCGCGCATGAAGTAGCGACTTTTAAACAGGCTTGTGAAGATAGTATCGAAAATGCAGGCAAGGACGTCGAATCCTTCATTAGAGGACTAAGTTGGCTTCTGGACGAGCTTGAGAAAGGCGCTCAGGGAGTGCAGGAGGATCTGGTGTACAAAATAGAGGGCCTGACGCTACAGCAACAACGCACGATCACCGATGGTGTTGCCATGCATAGGTTTATGGCGGATATGAGTGCAAAGGTCCGGCCCGCGATTAAAGCTCTGAACGAGCTTGCTGATAGGAGTTGTGCATCAGTTGGGGCTGTTCGTCAATACATGGAAGATATAAAGAGCGGCCGGGATCTGCAGGGCCTTGTAGGGAACCTTGGTACCTTTGAAGCCCGCATGGCTCACGCGGTGAAGGATGCAGTGTACACTGTAGTAGCGGTTGTAGGGGAAATACGGCACGATAAGGTATTTAAAAATCTCCATCGCGAGATTCGAAATCAGATAAACGACATAGAAGAAAAAGAGCAACAGGTTCAAGCGCATGCTGTGCTGAAGGAGTGGAGCAATGAATTTCAGAGCAGGCTGCAGGTGTTTTTGGAACCAAAGGAAACCACTGCTTTTGAGGGTGTAAAGAGGTTTCTGCGGGTTAAGCAAGGGCAGAACATCGCGTCGGGGGCCGCAAAATCAATATCAGTACTTAGCCGGAACTTCATCAATGCGACCAAGGATATGGCTACGCAGTGTAAGCTTGAGGTTCCGCCTGTTGATGCCCTTGTGGTGGATAGCAAGTTGAGCCTTCCCAGCCTGGATGCGATAAGCCAGGATGCTTGCGAGGAAATTGACCAAGCGAACGCGAAGGTCGAAGCAGAGCTGCAAAAGATGCTTGAAGTGCTCAAAGGTGAATTCGTAAAGGCTGGTAGCGGCCTGCACAAAACTGCTCGCGATATGCTGACTGAGACAGTAAGCGCTTTGAGAAGTTGTGAGGATGCTATCCCCGAAGCAAAGCTGCCTGCTAGATGGAGGGATGTAGGTGTAGGGGAGCTCATTAAGGCTCGCGTGGGCCTTGAAAATTTCGTCCGTGATGTTGACACCATGAAGTTGCGCTTCGAGGAAGGCGTAACGGCTGTAAAGACATCTGCGGACCTTGCACGCTTTCAAGAAGAACTGGGTGCGCTGTATGTGTGCTACAACCGAATAGTGCGTGAGGTATCGGACATTATGGTACAGACCTCACAGGGGGTTGAAGCAGGTCTGCTTGAGAATATGCCGAAGGAAGGAGAACCGAACCGGCAGACATACGTGGATGAGTGTAGGGATGTTTTGCGTCCGATGAACCTGTCTATGGTTCGTCTCTTGGCACGATTGGGTAGTGCGGTAGAGGTATTCCGTCATGATACTAAAAATGCGGCGCGCTCAGCGGAGGAAAGAGCGTACGCAGCGCGCAGAGGCGTTTTCTCTGTGCTAGAAAAACATGATGTGGGCATCGATATCAAGCAGCGTGGCGGTGCAGGATATGAGAAAATGGTTGATGATGAGGTCGGTGCTACCGTTCTCTTAGGGGCCTTCCGGGACGCTGTCGAGACGTTGGTCAAAGGTGCCGGGAGAGAAGGTGAGAAGGAAGCCATACCGCTGCTCAGGCATGGCCTTGCTTTGGGTGTAACCACACAAGCCGGCGTGCTCAATGGCCTGCTGAATGGAGCAAAGGACCGCCTACACGGTGTCAAGAGTGATGCCCTTCAAGCCGCAGAACGGGTGAAGGAGTTGTTGACTGATAACTCAGTGAGAATGTCGAGGGTTACCGACTTGATGCAGCAACTCGAGAAGGCAATTAACGATAGGGTGGTAAAAGTTAGGACAACCATAGACTCGTGGAATGACAAGCTGGGTGATGCTGGTAAAAGCATTGAGGCATGGGCAAAAGGATCGCACCACACCGTTGAAGATCTACTCCAATCACTGAAGGCGTACCACGTCTACAGTGAGCGTGCTTCCGGTGCTGCAAGTGAAGCGGCAACGCTGATAAAATGCGCTACGATAGGGATTGAGGGTGACATCAAGGCATACGTAGCGGGGGTACGAAATATCGTAGCAGGGACTCCAGCCCAAGAGCGAGTGGAAGGGGCACTGAAGGCATGCGAGAGTGAGTACGCTCAGAATGCCCAGGGAATAATAGAATGGGAAGCGGACAGAAAGCAGCATGCTTATGATATGTTGAAGGGGGTGACTGATGCACTTACCGAGAATCCCGGATATGCAAAACCCCAACTGCCTGCACGAAGCGGCGAGAAGATGAGCGCTACGCAGCTGAAAGAGCTCGGCCAGAATCTGCGCGATGGTGCGGAGCAAGGTATAAGAGAGCTGGTGCAAGAGGTAGCCAAGCTGTATGGCTCCAAAACAGCTGGACGAGGTTTGCGGAAGATTTGTGATGCGTTGAAAGTTGGCAGCACAGTGCGTAGCGCTGTTGATGATGCCATTAAGAACGTTCCTCGCAGCACTGCTATGCCGGATAACCAGACGACACAAAGTGTGCTGAGTGATCGGGATACGGTGCAGAAGTTCTACAAGGACAAGGCTGCGCTCAATAATGAGATTAGGGAGGCACTAAAGGCTCCTAAGGACGCTGTGCGGAACGGGACGTTCGACAAACTTCGGGACAGGCTGTCCCTTATGTCGTTTGAGTGTGTTCCCATAGCCCATTTACTAGTATCGCCGTTAAGGCCAGGTTCGCCTATGCCTGACGTGCAGCATGCAAGCAGGCTGATGACGAACATTGGTGAGATGGCACTGCAGGATGCTGGTCAGAAAGTTAGTGATCGGCTGAAGCAGGTTCAGCACCTGAAAGATAAGCTGGACGTGACTCTTGGGCGTACGGCTGCCGGAATGACGTTTTATAAGCCGGAGCTCGAGCATTCAGTGATAGAGGGAGTCCTGCAGCACCTGGATTCCGTGGTAGCAATGGGGACAAAGGCAGAGGCTCGCGCGGGACAGCTGGAGAAAAGCGGCAAAATGAGCATAACGTGCGATGAGGTAACGAATTCCATTGGGAGAATGATCAAATCAGGAAAGTTTCCCGATCTGGATAAGAATGTTGGTATTGCAGCTCAGGGCCTGCGCGAGGCTGTGCAGGGACAGATGGGTGTTCTGCCTGAAGCGGCAACCGATGCTCAGCAGCGAGAGGATGTTCAGAGAAATGGAGGTGATCGGAGTAGATAAAAGGAGAAAAAATTGGGTGTGCTAGCAGCGGTTCCAGGCATATTTGCAGGGGAATTGAGGCTTGCATTTTAGTGTGGTCACTAGTATATCGATAGTTGTACGAGAGTGGGGTACCACTCCTGTAGATTCATACTAAATTAGTAAATAAGTTATCTAATACCTAGTAGGGATCCTGCAGAAGCGGCGGGCTCTTGCGGGAGAAAGGGGGAGCCTCCTCCTTGTGGGCTAAGTTTCCAACGAAGGTGGATCGAAGCAGGCTGCGGGTGTGCCTGAATAGTGTGGAACCTGTGTGTTGGTGGTCTGCGTGTGGATTGATAAAAGCAGTAAAAGAGGGTGAGTAAGATGGTTGCGTTGAAGGATGAAATCCGGGAAATCCAAGCATGGTTGGAGAAAACGAAAAGCGGCTGTGACTGGGTCCATGAGAGCGTCATGATTTTTGTGAAGAAGCTCAATAAGGAACCAGCTCACAATACTCTTTCAGAAGAACAACGGAATAGCCTGAAGGCATCTATAGAGAAGTTGTCAGGGGTGCTGAAAAAGGACACGGATGAGGTCAAGAAGCGCATTGAAGCGGCTGTAAAGACACTTGCGGACTTCAAGCTCGATGATCTTGGCGAGGGGGTGAGTGACGCGAAAAAAGAAAGCATACTCGCAAGTGCCTACAGTGCGATGGATAAGGTATTGACAAAAGCGTCGGGAATTGGTGTCCACCTTGAGGCCTTTTTGAAAGAGGAATCAATACAGAGTTTTGCGAAAAGTGATGGGGTGTTTGAGAATTCATTGCAAGGTGTCGAGAAGAATTTTGCAGACCTGGTATTCACGAAGAGTGTTGCTGAAGGCCACAGCTCGTCTTTGAAGAGGAGCAGTGCCATTGTTACCGGGTACCTCGAGGGCGTGTGCAAGCACCTTTCCGACTTTGAGAAAATTGCCTCGGAGCATGCCGATAGCGTAAGTGCCGTGACTACAGGTGTTGCTGAGCAGGATGAAATAGAAGGTGCAGTCAGCAGTTTTAAGTTACGCATCCAGAAGGTGGCGGAATTCAGGGAGTCCCTAGAGAAGAGTGGCAAGCGTGTCAAAGACGTGATTTCGGATGCTAAGTTAGACAGTGCAGAACTGCAAGAAGGAATAAAGGCACTCAAGGAAGGTGTCTCCGAAAAAATAAGCGCGACAGTAGGAGAGATAGGTGATCTCAATGTGTATCTAAGTGAGTTCACAAAGAAGATACAGGACAAGATACCAGAGAGTGAGCGGGCGTCACTGAAGGAATCCATGGACTCCTTAGCTAAGCAAATCAAGACACTGGAAGGCGCAATAAAGCAAGATAGCACAAAGGTATGCAAAGCCTTTGGAATCGAGATGCCATCTGGAGATAATGTATTCCAAGTTATGTGGACTGCGATCCGTGGGTTCTTCGCTATGATATACGCAAAGGTGAGCTTGTTCATCGTGGCTAATTTACCGGGTATGCAAAAGAAGGCCATAGAAGCGAGCAAGAACGATCAGGTGATGCGTGATGATGTGATGGCGTGGTGCCAGATGGCGGCGCAATGGTATGCTGCGGCTTTTGAAGCGCTAAAAGGGATAGGGCAAGATTTCTTAGCGCAGCAGGAGTGGACGCAAGGCGCTAAAGATGCAATGGACGCATTGGGCCAGGAGAGTGCATCGCAAGATAACACTGTGGCAAAAGCCGCAGCGTTGGAAGCGGCATCAGGTCTCTCAGAAATGGGAGAAGAGGTAGGTGTTGTGGGCAGAGCCGGGGTTCAGAAGGCATTGCTTGATCTAGATGAGGTCAGGGAGGCTGGTCAGACTCTTGCAAGTACTGTGAGTGAAGGAGCAGAATTGCAACAGCAAGACGACTCCCAGTCCCAGAGCAAGGCTGAAGAAGTGCTGCAGTCGCGGAGAGAAGGGGGGGGCCACAGCAGGTAGTCCTAAGTTTCATTTAGGCGATTGGCTGAGGCCAGTGTCCAGCGGAAGCGTCACCGAGAGTGGCGACCTTCCGCGGGTAGGCACGTCGGGTTTAGCAGATTTAAAGCAGCTAAAAACAACACACCGCAGGGGATTGGCTTTAGTAGTAGCCCAAAAGCCGGCCGCTGGGGTGATTCTCGATAGAATGGCACAGGAATTGGCGGCTTCGGCACGGTAGGTTTTTGTCTTGGAGTGAGAGTTATGGCAGTGGATAAAAAAGGACTCCATCAGGCTGGTTTGTCAAATGTGAGCGACTCTCCTAAGAATGGTGGTAAAGGGTCCATCAAGGGTGAGGGTTGGGAGTTGCGAGCTGACAATATGGGAGTCAGCTCTGCCAGTGGCTTGAATGCTGGGACATTTACTCTTACGGATGCTGCAGGCCCGATTCATTTGCAGAAACGACTGAAAGGGGGCACTCGTACTGTCGGTGAGATAAGCAGCCAGCACTATGACTACCAGATTGACCAGCTGAATGGGGTCATTAAGGATGTAAAAAAAGCGGCCGATGACACGTTCAATGAGATCAAGGCGCTTGTAAATGGTACAGTCGAGAGTGCAGGGAAGTTTCGTGAGGAGGTTGACGAGTTGCTAACCGAAAAGGCACCAAATGCGGACACAAAACAGTTCCTTGATGACGTGAAAGGGGTGATTGTCAAGTCCGCGGGGGATGGCGCGACGAAGAGCTTTTTCACACCAATTGGAACGTTTCTTGCAGAACTTCCGAAAAAATGCAAGGAAGAGGGGAAGCCGATGGCCGGCTTCAATGATTGTGTAAGTAAGGCAGCCACACAGCTGGCGGAGAAGGTAACTGAAGCGCAGAAAGATCTCGGTAAGGCTGCACAAAGCTTTGTTGATGCAAACCCCAAGAAGGTGCCTAAGAACTTTTCAAATGAGGTTGATGCTATTTTTAAGGCTCATATCCTCGAAAAGACAAGCAAGCTTATTGTCGATGTTGGGAATGTGTTCAAACAGTCCTTTACACCAGCGATAGAAAGAACGTTTAAGACCGCAAGCGATAATATAGCTACGCACTCACAAAAAACCGTTGAAGGCATACGGGCCGAGCAACACAAGCAACAAGGCCTGATGAACAAGATGGTGGACGACGTAGCAACGGTGGCGCGGCATGCGGGATTTCGGCAGGCAGTTCAAGAGGCGAGTTCGGGGCTGGGTGAAGTTGCAAAAGGCGGCCAGGTTGCAGGACCGGAGGCAGCCAGCAACACTCCGGACTTACAACAACAGCAGATAGCCGCCCGACGGGGAAGTGGTCAATCCAGATGATGAGTTGGGCAACAAATCCCGGAAAGAGCTCGCTCCCCTGTGAGATTGGGCAGTCTGCCTAAGAGTGGGGATGGGGACCGCACGGCCCCACCACCTAAACCCGAAAACCAGACAGCGCCCAGCAGGTTCTATGCGTGTCAGCGGCTTGCAGACCGGAACAGATCTTCCAGAGATTCGGTCATAATTCTCAAAGAAGTCGGGTCGTCCAGACTGTGATCAGCCGGCTTGACCAGGCGTACCTGAACATTCTCTGACTTTACCTTTTCCGCTATTAGCAACGAAACTTGATGCGACACTATTGTGTCACTCATTCCGTGTATCAAAATCATGGGACATTCAACAGGAAGCTCCGGCTTGTTGGTTAGTAGATAGTTCTTGCTATCCTCTACAAGACGTTTGCTGATGATGTGGGTGCGACACTCTGGGCCTTCAAGGCGCACTTCGACATGGCCCGTAGACATGATCTTCTCCCATTCCGACGTACTCAGATTCAGATCTTCGGTGAAGTCTGGGGCTGCCGCCAGGCCAACCAACCCGTGTACTCTTTTGCTATGGTGCATCGCTACCAACAGCATAAGCCATCCTCCCATGCTTGACCCCATAATAACCAGAGGTCCGCTAGTCAGGGCGTTAATTACGTCCACGCAATTTTGATACCACTCTCCTATGCCATATTCGGTAAATTCGCCGCTAGAGTTTCCATGGCCGAAATAATCAAACACCGTACAGCCGATACGGTTAGCCAAGCAGTAGTCGAAGATGTGAGTAGCCTTAGTGCCGTTCATGTCAGACATGAAGCCGCCAAAGAACACGACCGACACGGGGCTATCAAAACCCGTCTGCGCATAAGCAATGTGTGAAGACCCCCCCAGCTCTAGTTTTTTTATCTCACGCATGAAAACACTCCCCCAAGAAAACAGTACCTCGCCATTCTAGAGTAACTCTATGCCCTTCGCAAGGAGTGGAATGAAGTAATCAGTTCCGCGGCTACTGGGGAACAACGCCGCAGTCTATTAGCTGCCTTCCCTCTTAACTCGCTTCATGTACGCGAGCAGATCCGCAATGTCCTGAGGCTTTGAAAGCCCGGCAAAGGCCATCCTGGTCCCCTTAGCATAGCCCCTGGGGTTGGTAAGAAACTGGAACAGCTCCTCTTCCTTCCAATGCCCTCCTTTCTCTAGCAGAGCTTTGGAGTACTTGAAATCCTTAGATGCACACTTCTTGGAACCTATGATCCCCCACAAATTGGGACCTACGCGGTCGGGCCCGCCCTCGTTGAAGGTGTGGCATGCCGTGCACTTTTTGGAAACCGCCTTCCCTCTCTCAGCATCGGCGGTGGACATGAGGGACGCCAAGTCGATATCCTGCTGCGGTGCGGTGTCTTGTTGGGTGTGCGACGCATCTTGTGCACTTTCGACGTCCACAGTGTACCCCTTGGCGGGGTTCTCGTCGGGATGATACAGCAGATCAACGACGTTGCTGACTAGCAGTACTAGGAAAGACGCAAACAAAACGGCAGTAGCGATTCTATTGAACCCGAAGCCGCCCACGTTCAACCTACTATGAACTGTATTATCAAGGTAAGCTAGTTCAATAGTTCAGTGCAGTCAATACATAAAATCCAGAGGCGTACTTTATGTAAATTTCTGTTAGGTACTTGCCATTTTTTATGCAAACTGTCACACACCCAACGAACGCGAGTACGTCACATTGAAGTGCCCGCTAGCGAGTTCTAGAGTGGTCGCAGGCCATGGCTAAACCCTGTCCAGGAGGTGGTGGCATTGCTTTACCTGCGTTACTATTGCGGAGTCACTACCAGCCCTATGCTATCAAATATTCCAAAAACGATACCTGGCTTAAAAAATAGTAGAGCAGTGCACGCAGACGAAAATACCATTGCAGCAAGCATAGGTAGTGATGCTTCAGAGTGGCCACTGTCTTCAGCTTTGGCGAAAAACATCCTGTACATGATTGGGACGAAGTATAACGTGTTCAGTAGGGTACTGGCCACTATTGTAAACGTAACTACAAGATGCTCCCCGCTTAGTGCGGCTGACAGGATAGAAAACTTGCCCCAAAAGGTCGCAGCGGGAGGCACCCCTATCATCGCAAGGGCGCCTATGCAGAACGCACTAGCAGTTACAGGCATCATCCTACCAATACCGCTGATCTCATTGGTCTTTGTCTTACCGGTAGATGCGTAGATGGCCCCTACGGAGAAGAATAGTGTGATTTTGGCAAATGCATGACAGACCATCTGCAACATAGACGCCCTGACCGCTCCGTCTGTATACATAGACAACGCCAGCATTATGTAAGAGAGCTGGGAGACGGTGGAATATGCCAGTAATCCCTTTAGACTGGTCTGTCGGATCGCCGCCAAAGATCCTATGATGACGGTGGCTGCAGATATGTACATCAGGATGTTTATATGGAAGGCCGAACCTCCGTAGTACTCGCTCATTCCACGGATCCCGAGCACATACACTGCGATCTTGATGATCGTAAAGACGCCAGACTTCACAACAGCAACCGCATGCAACAGCGCGCTCACAGGTGTTGGAGCGACCATGGCCTTAGGGAGCCATACATGCGCAGGTACCATTGCAGCCTTTGCAACCCCATAGCACAACAGAATCATCAGAATTGGCAGGAAACGCGAATGTGTCTCGGATATGAAATACACTGTATCAAATGACCCCATGCCTCTGTCTAGCCCACACATTATCACCACTGCGGGTAAGAAAAGGAGCATCGAGGTGCATAGGAGGGTCTTCAGGTAAAAACGTCCGCCTTCCAAGGCATTTGCACTCAGTCCATGCGTTATTAAAGGGTATGTACACACTGTGAGCATTTCATACGCGATAAACAACGTAGCTAAATTTCCAGCAAAGGCTAAGCACAGAGTACAGCCTATACTGGCGGAGAAACACGCATAAAAGACGGGATGCCACTCTTTGTTCTTTTGGTCTGTCTTGTCCATGTAACTTAAAGTGTAGACATTTGTTGTTATCCACAGGACAGATACCAGCAAACTGAATACCATGCCGAGGGCTTCTGGTTGCAGCGTCAAATGCAACGATGAGGTCAGCACGTGCTGCAGTGCCACGTCTTCCCCACCCGAATAGAGTACATACAAGCGGCATAGAATCGGCAACAGTGCGCACGAGGACGCCAATGTAAACACCCGATGGGAATGGGGTACTCTGCGGAAAATCAGGATAAGCGCGGCTGACACAAACGGGAGTAATACCGCCCCAAGCAGCAAAACGTCCGCACGATAAAGAAGCTGAATCATCACCTATCCACTGCATGCAGACCACAGTTAATAGCAATAAAACACTCGAAAGTAAAACACTTTACTTTTGTGTAATGAGGGACAAACCTGTGCAAGGAAGGGGAGGGCGCTGTCCTAATGTGCACACCTCGGCGACCATATTTACGCAGTGAGAGCACGCTAAGCAGCACACTCATGTCACAGAAGGCAGATCTCGGCATGGACTGACCTTCACTACCCCTTACACTTGCCACTACGAATAGGTATTAAGTTCAATCGGCGAGCGCGATATATACGCCAGAAACTAATTCGGTACAAGCGGTGTATGTCTCCAGCCTGGCAACCGCCTGCTACAAAGCATCCTCAACTTTGGGGATCTGCTGCTTCGCCTTGATACCGGCAATTGCACATTTAGCCGCCAAAAGCTTCGCTACCGGGACTTTGTATGGAGAACAGGAAACATAGTCTATTCCCAATTCGGAGCACAACTGCATTGCTTCAGAGGTACCTCCGTGTTCCCCACACACTCCGGTTTTGATTTTTATCCCGGATTTACGTGTGAGTTCCATTGCAATCTCCATCAGCCTGCCAACTCCTTGCACATCCAGCTGTTCGAAAGGATCAGAGTTCAGTATTCCCGAATCCACATAATGTTCAACGAACCTTGGGGAGTCATCACGCGACATACCCATAGTTGTTTGTGTCAGATCATTTGTGCCAAAACTGAAAAATCGCACATGCCGCGCAAGCCTATCTGCGATAAGTGCAGCTCTGGGCAGCTCTATCATAGCTCCTATGCTATACTGCACGTTATCGAATTGTGCCGCAACGCGCTTAATTAGATTACCCACTACGGCCATCTCACCTTCGTCCATCACGAACGGAACCATTATCTCCGGTGCCACCTCTGGTCCCCCGTCTGCACGTAACTCCTGCACCGCTTGGAAAATCGCTCTCACCTGCATTTCGTAGATCTCGGGGTACGAAATCGCCAATCTGCAACCTCTGTGGCCCAGCATCGGGTTCTTCTCGCACAAGGCCGCCACCCTGTTTCGAACATGCTCTAGAGACTTACCCATCCTCTCAGCAATGTCCTCCAGCACCGTACCGCTTGTAGGCAGAAACTCATGTAACGGAGGATCCAATAACCGAATAGTGATCTGCTTTCCCTGCATACAGGCGAACATCGCCCGAAAATCGTCCTTTTGCATGATTTCAATCTGCGCGAGAGCACTTGCACGCGCTTGTGCGTCACCAGCTACTATCATCTCCTGGACCAAGGAGATCCGTTTACCCGAGAAGAACATATGCTCTGTCCTGCATAGTCCCACACCGTCAGCACCAAACTGCTTGGCAACTTTTGTGTCCTCTGGAGTATCCGCGTTTGCCATCACGCCTATGGTTCTGATTGCATCCACCCAGCGCATGAACTCATGGAAGCTCTCTGAGAGTTTCGGAGTCATGGTCTTAACCGTACCCAACATCACCTCTCCGGTGCTACCATTTATCGTGATGTCATCTCCCCTTGCGATCCTTAGCCCGTCCCCGTTGTAGAAGAACTCACTGCTTTTATCTACGAAAAGCCCGCTAGCCCCGCATATGCACGGCTTGCCCATCCCACGTGCCACAACAGCTGCGTGAGACGTCATGCCGCCCCTGAGCGTCAATATACCTGCGGCGCTACCCATGCCACTTATGTCTTCTGGACTAGTTTCTTGCCTTACGAGTATTACGCTTCTGCCCTGCTTTTTCAGCAACTCGGCGTCGTCGGATGTGAAAGCAACGCACCCGGATGCCGCACCTGGCGACGCTGGTAACCCTCTACAGACCACTGTATTGTCGCATTTCCCATCTAATACCGGATGTAGCAGCCCACTCAATACAGTATGATCCACTCGCATTATTGCCTCTTCCTTGGATATGAGGCCCTCCTGCACCATGCTGACTGCCAGATGCACAGCAGCCTGTGCACTGCGCTTGCCGGGACGTGTTTGCAGAATCCACAACTTGCCATCCTGCACCGTAAATTCTATATCCTGCATATCCTTGAGATGTGTCTCAAGCTTGTGGCATACCTCAACCAGCTCGCCGTACGCGTCGGGTATGACCCTCTCCATTAGGGCTATGGGCGCTGGATCCTTGTTACCGGATACCACGTCCTCACCTTGCGCATTTAACAAGAACTCTCCGAACATGTCCCGTTCTCCTGTAGAAGGGTTCCGAGTGAAAACCACCCCAGTTGCGGAGTTTTGACTGATGTTGCCAAAGACCATGGACTGCACATTAACTGCAGTGCCTGCTTCCGATGAGATGCCGTACATATTTCGATAGGCAACGGCCCTGCAGTTCATCCAAGACCCAAACACCGCTTCTATCGAGCTATTGAGCTGCACGCTGACGTCTTGAGGGAACTTTGTGCCGCTGTGTTCCAGCACTAAATCTTGAAACTCTTCGGTAAGCTCGCGCAATGCCTGGACGTCCATTATAGGTGCTCCTGGCAGTAGGGATAATTCTCTGCATTTTGTATCGTACGCCTCGGCGAACAGGTGATTGTCCAGCTTCATGACAGTTGTGGCGTACATGTGTATAAGCCTTCTGTAGCTGTCATATACAAATCTTTCGGGGCGAGATTGCTTCAGCAGCCCCCGCACAACCTCATCGTTCATACCGACATTCAGCACCGTGTCCAGCATGCCGGGCATGGAGACCACACTACCAGAACGCACCGATACCAATAACGGTCGTTCAGGGTTGCCGAACTCCAGAGACAATCCACTGCCAAGGTGACTCAGGGCCCCATTGAGCTCACGCAGCAGCGCTTCAGGGAGCTTTCCGTGCTCATGGTAATACCTGCATACCGGCGTTGGGATCGTAAAACCTGGAGGGACACTAATGCCGATTTTGCACATCTCAGCCAGCCCAGCACCTTTACCGCCGAGCAAGTCAACCGAGTGCGCGCCACCAGCGGATTCATTCTTGCCGAAGTGGTAAACCAACCTTTCGCTCATATACCCCTACCAGACTTGCACAGTGGGCTCAGGAACACAAGTTAAGTATCCCTGCAAAGACCCCGCAAAATAATAAAGCTTAACACTCGGCAGTGCAACCACGCAGAGCTCCAGATGCAAAAATCTACGAAGTGACTGTACTGTCCTACTAACGCGCCTGAATAAACCTCTTGCACTACACCAACGGCTAGTATAAGGGGCGATGAAAATACAACCAATATGGGGTGAGAAAGCTGCCTCCAAAGACCGTAAGATTCTGTATACACTGGGAGCGACTAGTAATCACTTAGACAGCACAACCGTGTCGTACACTATGTCGTGGAAAGTTTGCCTATGTTTGCGGAAAAGGGCCACCATGTACCAAAAAAACCACAGAAACAGCACCACAACTTGCAGGAGGAATAAAATGCTCAAGATTAAGGCGTCTCCCTCGATTTTTCCTATTGCCCGCATCAGGGACACGGAAACTGTGGGGCACAGAAGCTGTGACATGGTTCTGTCGAAGGCCAGGGTCACCCCTAAGCTTTTTTGTGCGCAGCGCGTTGCCACGTGTATTCCAACAATCTTTTGCCCTAATGACGCCCCTAGCGGAGATATAGGCAGGTATGTGTGATAACAGCACATTGCCGCGCAGAATAGCAAAAACAGCGCACACTCATGTCCTTGGAAGATGATTGAGGACACGAAATACGCGAAAAAGGCAATCACCGAAAAGTCTATGACGCTGGCGAACATCCTTTTGGGAATGCTGGCTAGAGTGAAATCTTCCATTCTAATTCAACAAACCCCTCACAAATTCGCAAAAGTCGGCGAAATCCCCGAATGATAGCACATCTTTGACGTTTGCGTTACCATAGACTATGGGGCGGCATTTTGCCCTTCTAGCACTCTCGACATCAGAGATGCTATCTCCCACGAAAAACACCTGTTCACCGGGGGGGATATCCAAAATCTCAAGTGCGGCAATGAGCGGCTTAGGGGAGGGCTTGTTTTCTGAGGTGTCGCCAGACCCTATGATCGCGGAGAAATACTCCGCCAATCCTATTGTCTTTACCTCCTCTCGAAGCGACTTGCCGTTCTTATTGCTCACGATACCCATGCTTATATCGTGGTCGTGCAAAAGCTCCAGCACTTCCAACACGTTGTCGCTGGGGTACAATTTTCTAACATTTGTGGAGCGCTCTGCCAGTTCTTTGTACAACGCCGTAGCCTCTTCCCATCTATCGCCGAGAGAGTACTCTAAATATTTCTCGACCTTAATCGGGTCCACTGAGTATACGTCTATGTCATCGCGGCCCATGCGCCGCAGAACCTGCTCAGCTATCTCGTAATCCAACCCGCTATTCTTTACTAAGGTATTGCACCAATCAAAAATAACTGCTACCGGGGCACGCATAGACACTACCTTTGTTTCACACTCAACAACGTTTCGGTTAAAATTTTGTAAAAACCTCAGAAATCGGTACTCTACGTCTTTATACAGCTGTATTGCAACTATGCATGGTAAATTATGGTATAACAACCTCCGGTAAGGGTCAGCACACCAGCGCCAGCCCCTTGCTAGGGTGCTGCTCTGTAGCCCGTGATGTCCACCGTAAGGCCTTATCTTGGTTTTGTCTTCAAAGTCATAGAAAGTTCCGCCAAGTGTTGCGGGCTGACTTCCGACGGTGCCCCCATCAGTAAGTCCTCACCAGTCTGGTTGAGCGGAAAGCATATCACTTCCCGGATGTTCGGTGCATCGGCCAGCAGCATGACCATCCTATCTATACCTGGAGCCAGTCCTCCATGGGGCGGCACTCCGAACCTGAACGCGCGAGCTAAGGCACCAAATTTGGCATTCACTTCCTCTTCGCTGTAGCCCACCATGGAAAACGCTTTGTACATTACATCAAGCTTGTGATTACGAATCGCTCCACTTGATATCTCAATCCCGTTGCAGACGATATCGTATTGATATGCAACTATGTCCAAGGGATCACTCTCTGTTAGAGCCTCCATTCCCCCTTGCGGCATGGAAAATGGGTTATGGAAGAAATCTAGCTTTCCATCCTCTAGTTTGAAATACGGGAAGTCCACAACCCAGCAGAATCTGAAGGCATCCTTCTCGATCAAACCTAGCTCAGATCCTAGCAGATCCCGTATCTTACCCGCAAACTCCGCAGCCTTATCTGGCCTGTCTGACATGAAAAACACGCTGTCTCCCGCTCCGACTTCCGCTGTAGACCTTATGCTTGCGAGCTCATTTTCACTCATGAATTTGGCAATTGGGCCTTTTGCCAGTCCGTCAGCACCATATGTTACGTAACCCAATCCTCGGGCCCCGAGTTTTTTCGCTTGCTGTATTTTGTCATCAAAGAAACTACGCGGGTATTCCGAAGTGCCGGGGGCGGGTATTGCCCTGACAACCTCACCTGATGCGACGCCCTCTCTGAATGTTCGGAACTCGGAGTTGCGGAAAACCTCCGTGACGTCAGATATGATGATAGGGTTCCTGAGGTCAGGTTTGTCTGACCCGTAGCGCACCATCGCGTTGCGATAGGTTATCTGTGGAAATCCCACCGGCGATACTTTCTTGTCGCCGGCAAACTTCACGAACAGGTTATGGAGGACCGGCTCAATAGTAACAAAAATCTCATTCTGCGTGACGAAAGACATCTCAATGTCGAGTTGGTAAAACTCTCCCGGAGACCTGTCCGCCCTGGAGTCTTCGTCGCGAAAGCACGGTGCAATCTGGAAATACTTATCAAACCCTCCAGTCATCAGCAGCTGCTTGAAAATCTGTGGGGCCTGGGGTAATGCGTAAAACTTGCCGGCGTGCGACCTACTGGGGACCAAATAGTCCCTGGCGCCTTCGGGAGAGGATGCGGTTAATATGGGGGTGTGCACCTCAACGAACCCCAGGTTCTCCATGGCTCTGCGCAACTCAGATACGACCATGGACCTGAGAAGTATATTATTTTTCACCTTGTCGCATCTCAGATCCAGAAATCTGTTGCGTAATCTCAAATCTTCCGGGTAGTTGTAACTTGTTGGTACGTGCAGTGGCAGGGGTTCTGCAGCAGAGATAACGGTCAGAGCGCGTACCTTAACCTCGATATGCCCTGTCTCCATGGACGGATTGATGGTGTCCTCAGTTCTTGCGACGACGGTGCCCTCTACTGTAACTACACTCTCGAGCCCTATTGCATCTGCACTACGGAACAGCTCTGAATTTGCGGACTCATTGAAAACCAACTGCGTAATCCCGTAGAAATCCCGAAGATCGATGAATAGGATACCGCCGTGGTCACGTTTTCTGTACACCCACCCAGAAAGAACCACATCGCTACCCACGTGAGCAACGTTCAGTCCGTTGCATAAATGCGTCCTGTATACGTTCATAAAATCCAACACTGGCAGACCACTCTATTCTCTATCACAATATCACCAAAGGCTATAAAAAATACGCCGGTGTCGCGATGTAATCTAAGCGTAAGTTCTTCGTTTGGGGATCATTGCTTATGCATGAGGCGCTTTTGATCGGTAGCGAGAAGTCATGCCTGGGCATGGTGACTTGACCTTAATATCTACTAAAAGCTCTATTAACTGAAGTTCCGTATCCGCTTGAGTATACGATTTGTGTTTACACTCGGCCTTGATTTATTTATAAGTCATCCATCATTCGTTGTGGCTCAAAGTGGATTGATGATGGAATGGAGAGCCTTGCTCCTGACGGTGTTTCTGGCAGTGACTCAGACTGGGTGCAATCTTTTTGTTGCAGGCGCGGCTGTTGTGACTGGGGCTGTTGTGGCCCTACAGGAGCGCTCTGTAGGTGACGTTATAGATGATGCTGCCATCCTTATCAAGATCAACAAAGAGCTATTTAGATACGGCATATTTTCCACGGTGACCGTGCGCGTAAGTGAAGGCAGGGTGCTTCTCATGGGCACCGTTGATTCTCCGGAAAAGAGGCTGAAGGCCGAGAGGATCGCTTGGCAGCAGAGCGAGGTCAAGGAAGTTGTGGATGAGATTGCCGTGGATAAGGATGAGGGGACGATTAGGGAATTTGCCGTAGATAGCGCCATCAGTGCTCAGGTGAAGACTCGTATGATGGCTCATGCCGGCATTAAGTCGGTGAATTACAGTGTCAGCACGGTAGGGGGGGTTGTGTACCTTATGGGTATAGCCCAAGGCCAAAAGGAGCTCAATTCCGTGGTTTCAATAGCCAAGAGGGTTAAAGGTGTCAAGCAGGTCATCAGCTATGTCAGGCTGAAGCACAGCAGACTGCGTCGTTAATGGCTTGTTATGTTGAAAGTTGCTTTTCAGATGGACGCCGATGTCGTGGTCGGGCGCGATGTTTCCGTGAAATTTATCGAGGAGGCACAACGTCGTGGGCATGAGGTGTACTTCTATCAGCCAACTACGCTGGCGTGCACCGATGGTGAGATAACGGCCAAGGCGTTTTCCGTGCGTGTAGGCGAACATTCTTTGGAGACTTACAACAAAGAGCGGCTTGCACTTGAGGGATTGGACATACTGTTCATAAGGCAGAACCCGCCTTTTGATATGCGGTACATAACCACAACCTACCTGCTTGAGCGATTGAAGAAGGTTCTCATGGTCAACGATCCCAAGGCCATAAGGGATTGTCCGGAAAAGTTGATGCCGCTGTCATTTCCTGCGTTCATCCCTCCAACCTTGGTTACGGAGGATATAGAGGAGATATGTGCCTTCTGTATGGAATATGGTGACATCGTGCTAAAACCTCTGTACAGCTATGGTGGGGATGGTGTACTCAGGGTATGTGGTCCGCTTGATGTAGGTGTGATATCCAAAATCATGGTGGAGAATTACGGTGCACCTTTGGTCGCGCAGAAGTTTGTGGATGATATAGGCAGTGATAAGAGAGTGGTCTTATTGCAAGGCAAGACCATTGGTGCAGTGAAACGCAGGGTGGAATCTTGTGGTGAGATCAGGACGAATTTTAGGGTTGGTGCGGTACCTGAGGCTTGTGAGCTTTCTGAGCGAGAACATGAGATATGCAGTGCAGTAGGGAGTGCGCTCTCCGATGCTGGGGTGTTGTTTGCCGGCTTGGATATCCTCGGCGAGTATTTGATAGAGGTGAATGTAACTTCCCCGTGTGGAATTTTAGAGATCAATCAAATTTACGGCACAATGTTGGAAAGAGAGTGTTGGGATTGTTTTGAGGATGCAGCATCCAGTAAGGTCTTGTAGCGCCCATAGTGGCATAAGGAGGTGGCACTTTGAGTGGTCCAGTAATTTGCGTACCGTACGTTCTGTGTACTTGTGTCGGCTTATGTCTAAGCAGGAGTTTCGTGTGATGATGCGTCGTTGGAGGGTCCTGTGAGAGATATGGAAGGTGTCTCTTTTAGGAGGCAGGGGGTTGTGGGTGCGCCCTGAAAAGGTTAGGGTACAATGTGAATGAGTGAGATTGACCTAGGTAGGGGGGTGGCGCACAAGCTACTGGAGCTCAAACCAGATCTTGTGTACAACATGTTGCATGCCGATGGCTGCATTTCTGGGCCGCCGTGTTCTCATTCTGGGTGTGCTGCGTCTTCCATCGGGTTGAATAGGGTTGCTATGAAGCACGTGTTGAGTTTTCTTGGAATCGACTTTCCGAGGTTCCGTGTCGCAACCAAAGAGGAAATCTTATCTGGCCAAGAAATTATGCCCTATCCATTTATGATTAAGCCGACAGAAGGGGGATCGTCTGTAGGAATGCATGCGGTTTTTTCTCGGGGTGAGTACCTGGATATTATTGCTCGCGCGAGTGAGTTAGAGGATCGCATGCTTGTTGAGGAATATGTGGGTGGCCAGGAATTGCACACCGCGGTGTTTTTAGGGAAGGCGGTTGGAATTATGGAATTCCCGCATAAGGGCAGAATATACAGCTACGATGCGAAATACACCGGCGGGCTAAGTACGCCCGTGCCTCCCGCAGCTATCCCCAACGATGTATGCGACGCTACCATGCAGCAAGCTTTGAAGCTGTGCAAAGCTTTGGAATGCGGGACTATGGCTAGGGTTGACTTCAAATACGACAGCGATAAAAATGCTCTCAAATTACTGGGGATCAACACTCACCTGGGCGTGGCCGATCTGTTTCCGGAATCTGTAAAGCTTGAATGGGGTTTGGACTTTGATCAAATTGTGGATTTAGTAGTCAAGGAGGCGCCACTGCAGTATGCGTGAAAGCGTCATTAATAGCGTAAAATCCCGTGTCCGCAAAGTTGCACTGATCGTTGCTATAAGCATCATGATTTGTGCTTTTGGCTGGTGGATATCCGGTCCAATATTTAGGATCACGAAGACATGCGTTAGTAGGATATCGCAGACGATTTCTAGTGCACTTGTCGATGCCGGATTAGGTACTATGGAGGTCATAGTTCGCGGCAATCATACGGTAGATACGGAAGGGGTTTTGTATGTGGTAGACACGGAAAAGCCGATAGTTTTTTTGTCACTGAGTAAGCTGAGAAACCGCATCAAATCCTACAGTCCCTGGATCAAGGAAGCTGTAGTTCAAAGGACACTGACTGGTGGTGTACTTAACATAATGATCGAAGAATATGTTGCATTTGCCAACTGGCATCACAATGGGGTGAACTCGATCATTGATAACACTGGGCACACTATTGTGGAATCCGATAGGCGATTCGATAACCTGGTTTCCATTTACGGTGATACGGCATTGGATGGGTTACATTTTGTGCGGGAGGTACTCAGTGATGACGGGGTGTTGAGCACAATGGTTTCATCTTTCTCTTGGTTAGGTAACAGGCGTTGGGACGTGAACTTTTCCAGCGGATTACAGGTCAAGCTTCCAGAGAGTAACCCCCAGGCAGCATGGAATTACCTGGTGCAGCTACACAGAACCTCCGGAGAATTGTTAATGTGGCAAGTGATTGACATGCGCATTCCGGACAAAATCTTCATCAAAAGATAGGTAACTAAGTTTTTTAAGATATGTGTTAGCGTCCGATGTTCCCATCAGACGGGGGTGGCGCGAATTGCCGAAGATATTCTGTTGCACTTAAGTTTCAATAACTCGCATTATTTGGTTGAATATACACATATGTGGAAATATCTTAAGGTGTGTAGGGCACTGCTGGCAGGATATGCAGCGTTTGCCTGGTTAAGCGTATTTTTACTCCGCCGAGTAGAATGTTTGCTGATCTGAAAGAGTGTAAGGTTATGTTTAAGGCTAAAAGGTTTTATACACCGGAAGTGCTGATCGTAGATGATGAGGCAGATCTCAGAACTATGATTCAGGATATCTTGAGCGATGATAACTACGTTACCAGGGTATGCGCTGACGGACTGTCTGCAATAAAGCTCGCATATGAGCGGGAGCCAGATGCTGTGCTGTTGGACGTGTGGCTTAAGGGTTCTGATATCGATGGGCTGAGTGTCTTGGAAAAGCTCAAGGAGAGATATCCATATCTACCTGTGATCGTCATAAGCGGCCATGGAAACATAGCTACAGCTGTGAAGTCTCTGCACATAGGCGCGTATGATTACATAGAGAAGCCATTTACTGAAAACAGATTAAAGCTTGTTGTGAAGCGAGCAGTAGAATCCGGAAAATTGCGACGGGAGAATAACGAGCTGAAGTCTTTTTTTGAAGACTATGAGATTGTTGGGAGCTCTCCCCAGATCAAGAACTTAAAGAGCACGATCAGCAAGGCCGCATCCACTTTTAGCCGCATTCTCATAACAGGTGCTCCTGGCACAGGTAAAGAGGTCGTTGCACGATTCATCCACAGGAAATTTAGAGGGCGCGGGACATCTTTTGTAAGCTTATGCCCTTCTATCCTGCCTGAGAGTAGTTACCTCGAGAACATTTTTGGAAGTGACAGCAGTAATGGTTCTCTGCATCACGTAGTGCCGCACAGCGTTGGAATCATAGAGCAAGCCAACAATGGGACTTTATTTATCGACGAGGTTACGGATTTGCGCTATGACGCGCAGATGCGACTCATGAGGCTGTTGCAAGAGGGGAGGATATACAGGGAGAACGGTAAGGTACCTGTGACCATCGACACCCGGGTTATAGCGTCCTCATCCCGAGTGATCGAGGAGGAAGTGAGGTTGGGACGTTTTTGTGAAGATCTGTACTACAGGCTTAGTGTCTTCCCCATTCGAGTGCCGTCTCTTTCGGAGTATTGTATTGATATTCCGGAAGTGTGCGAATATTTGATGAGGAATATATGCAAAAAGATGGGGTTGTTCCCTCGTTCCATAAGTGAGGAGGCTATTGTGGCTATGCAATCGTACAGTTGGCCGGGAAACCTGCGTCAGCTGCGCAATGTTTTGGAATGGATCCTGATCATGCAGTCATCGAAGGATGTAATTACAGTTGATGATTTGCCTGCGGAGATAGTGAACGGTGCGCCCATAAATAATGTCTTTACTCATATAGTATCCTCTCCACTTAGGAAGGCCAGGGAGGAGTTTGAGAGACATTATCTGAAGACGCAGCTGTCCAGATTTGGGGGCAGTGTTTCCAAGACGGCGGAATTTATTGGCATGGAGCGTTCTGCATTGCACAGGAAATTGAAGACTCTTGGCCTTTATAGTGGCTGATTTGGCACGAGATGAGGGGGTAGGTTTCGTGGCTGTATATGCAATTATTATACAGCTTGGAGGCTACTACATCCTGTGGTAGAATGGCGCGGCGGGGATTAGTATTGTATGCGAGATCAGGGCGTTGCCTAACCTGGCAGTTCGCGGCTGGGTTTTTGTGTGGCTGTTCGCTGTGTTGGTGCGCCTGCATTTTTTGTAGGGTACTTTGCGTGTAAGACATGCGCAGGGGGTGGATTTGCCACGTTGTGTGGGGTCTGCCTTCCCGCTTGGCATCGCAGTGAGGCGGGGGACCATGTTTCTCTTGTGCATGCGGAACTAGAGAATAGGGCGGTAGGATAGCAGCCTTGTGCTGCATGTCCTCTATGCGGGTGTTGTGCTACCGGGGCTGTTGCTGGCCTTGCCCTCCCTGAGAGATAATTTCCTGCGTGGTGTACCATGTGGGTGGTGTGAATTCTGCTCCGAGTCTCTCACGGACACGAGACGCTACGTTTCGGAGTTGCGTGCGCGGGGTGCCTAGTGCCTAACTGAGCTACTGTTGTCATTGTCGTCTGAGACGGGCCTATTTTCCCATGCATGTAAGAATGGCTATCCCCATCCAATGATGCTCCCGCCACATCCGGCTTAATCTTGTTGTTATTCGGTGTCTCGTCGAACGCGGAGCCTGCTTTGACGAGGCACTTCTTGCCGCCGCTCTCGCTGGTGACGGCATCGGTCGCATCAAACGCCGTTACAAGCGTATCATACATGTCCTTGGTCAACGCCTTGCCGTCGCTGTCCTCGCTACCAATACCCAGACCCTTGTCGGTGGGGCTGCCGCCGTTAGTTAGTGCTACTGGATTGGTGCCGCCGCTGTCGCTGCCCCTAGCACCACTTCTACAATTGGTTGACGCGGTTGGATTGCTCTCGCCGCCATGACCAGTCCCACAAATCTTATGGCTCACATTTGCTGGAGTAGTTGCAGCATACTCCGAAGTTCCACGACCTCAGCACCTTCAACAGCCTTGGCAAAGGAACCCGCAACTACAGCCTTCTCACTCCTAGTCAACTGAGTCACTAT
>JBQEQV010000102.1:0-4126 GCA_052043585.1 Anaplasma sp.
TCAGCGAACGAGCCGA
The DNA here is from genome assembly GCA_052043585.1 of Anaplasma sp. Classification (GTDB taxonomy): domain Bacteria; phylum Pseudomonadota; class Alphaproteobacteria; order Rickettsiales; family Anaplasmataceae; genus Anaplasma. The sequence continues at coordinate 17 of JBQEQV010000102.1, forward strand.
CAATGTTTCTGCGGTCTCTGTACCCTTATGTCGTCTGGTTTGTGAGTGTTGTTCCCAACGCGGATGCGGTGCGTGAGGAAGTGGAAAAAGGTGGCGTAGGGGCGGTTCTGGTAGAGCCTGTACAAGGGGAAGGCGGCGTACACGTGTTGGGTGAAGACTTTTTAAAGGCGCTGAGGGCAATATGCGACAAGCACGATGTGTTGTTATTCTTTGACTGTGTGCAATGCGGTTCCGGAAGGACGGGGAAGTTTTTCGCCTACGAACACTTCGGTGTGAGTCCGGATATATGCTCTATGGCAAAGGGTATGGGCGGTGGATTCCCCATAGGCGGTTGCCTGATAACCAAAAATGCGGGGCAATTCGTTACGACACGCATGCACGGCTCAACCTACGGAGGCAACCCTCTGGCCACTAGTATCGCATATACGGTTGTGAATGAGATTCTCCGTGATGGCTTCCTTGAAAACGTGGCACGCAATGGGAAGCACTTGATAGACTCCCTTACAGCGCTTTCAAAAAAGTTTAGTATTATCCATGAGGTTAGGGGACTGGGTCTCATGGTTGGCGTGCAGCTAGCGGAGAGTGTCGATGCACGCGCTTTCGCTGGTAAGCTGCTGGAGAATGGCCTGCTAGTGTCCACAGCATTGGGAACATCTGAGGTCAGCGCGCTTCGGTTTATGCCACCGTTGATAGTTTCCGATAGCGAGATAGACGAGGCTGTGCACATATTTGAAAGTCTCCTGGAGAAGACTTCTTAGGGACACTGCAGCATTGTGTAGAGAGTCCACGGTTCTTTCGCGGTGGAAGTTCGCGCAGCTGGTATTCTCCGATGCAGTTGTGTGGCAGCGTGACTCTAAATAATTTAAGGAGTATTCATTCGGCAGCGTTGCTTTGTGTTAAAAACACGAAACCAGGGAACACAAGATTATCCGCAATCAACGCAACTTTGCTGACGATATGTATCACTTATTAATAAAAATACAGGCGCTTGACTTTGTGCGAAAGTTAGGCTCATAATTAGGTAATATTCCTTTTTGCGTGAGTGAATTTTGTTCCCCGATTCCGACGGTGATGACGATACGCTTGTGCTCGACCACTACGAGTTTGACGATGTAAAGAAGAGGCGAGCAGCTGCACGTAAGCGAGCACTCGAGGTTCTACGAAAAACACGCGAAGAAGGGGTGGTAAGCGGTAGCACCATCTTCCTGGCGGCATCCTTTTCTCTCATGATCGTCGAGACATTCTCGTCCTCGTTTACTCTGTATCGCTTGGACCACGGTGTAAGTGACCTGATTGCTAGGAGGGTAACTTTTTCGTACTACGGAATATACGCCATACTTTCCACAATACTCGTCGTAAACTCAGTTCTCTCCCTGATAGAGGCAAAAAGGAAATTCAAGAGAGGTGAAATCACAGCTCATCAGCGCTCGATTGCGATCACGGAAGAGAGTCTGTCCATTGGCTCTGGGATGATGTGGATCTGCCTGTGTTTGTCTTCAATCAGCATGATGGTTACGACCGAATTTGACTCCATACGCTCAGCAGCTTTGGTTTTGTCCGTCGCCGCTCCTCTGGCTGGAGCACTGGGTGGATTTACCCGGGTTTACGACACCGTAGTCGAGTATAAGAGCCTCAAAAAGGGGAAAGGTAGTTGCGAATCGCTGAACGTGCAGCAACAAAGCAGGAGGACGTGGCACATGCTCCTAGCGGGGTTATACATGTGCATAGCGCTGTTCGAACTGGCGCACTGTATGTGCCACATGTACGAAGCCTACCTCCTGCAGGGAAACGTACATCTAATTTTCAATATACAGGACAGGGTATTGCTCGCAGTACAGCTGTTTCTGTCCTGCCTTTTCATCATCCTGGAAGTCACAAAGTACTACCTAGAACGCAAAGATACTGCCAAGCAGATGGCGGAACAGGAGCGACTGTTAGGCGATATTACATATTCTGATCAAGTGCGTTCTTGTCGTCTAGGCGCCGGTGAGCAAGAGCCAAACCAAGGGGGGGCTCCTCCAGAAACCGAAGAGAAGGTACCTGGAAAAATGCAGGACGTCCAAGTTCTGCAGCAGAGCTTAGCATCGCATTCACATATCGGTACATGTCGAGCCGTAGCGCCATAGATGAGGTAGATGCAACACAGTGCGCGCAGAGCTCTCGGCATTATCATCGCATAATTGAATCCAATAACCATTCATCATTGACATTAACGCAAAGGTAGCTCCCTACCACCCCGCATCCTTGGATTACATGCAGCATGGGGATGGCAGGCTAGATACCCTGGGGAGTGGGTTCGCGTGCGCAAGTCAGTCACTTTTTCGATCTCTTCGTTACAGAAATTCTGCCCTTCTCCATCAGTGCGCAACACAACTGCCAGATCTGCCGTCCTACAAGATCCGAAACGCATCACACAACAACCTCAACCCCTGCGGCAGACCCGACACATGCAGTGAAGCCTCATACCATAGGTTCCTGATCCCTCGCTGCCCGCATTCTCCTTCCCTCTGACATCGGGAGAAAAAATGTGGGCCTAGAAACAAGACAATCCCAGCCCTTGCCACACCCCGCATCCTTGGATTACATGCAGCATGGGTATGGCAGGCTATATACTCTGGGGAGTGGGTCTCATCAACAGTACCTGACCCAATCTGTGTCATTTTGAACACTGTTCCACCAAGTAGAAGCAGATTCCTGTTGCGCAGCGTAACAATTCCGCCTGGAGAGTGAAATCACTCAACTATTTCCCGCTTGCCCAGCTGTCCTGAAGTTATAATCCCCTCTCTTTCCATGCGTTCAACCAAGTTTGCAGCCCTGTTGTACCCTATTCGCAACTGTCTCTGCACATAGCTGATTGATGTCTTCCTGTCCCGTAACACTATTGCAACTGCCTTCTCGTACAGGCTGTCATCATAGCAACGAAAATCTTCCCCTTCCCTCTCCTCGTTCTCAAGCACTCGGGAAATATCCTCAACATAGTCCGGCCTGCCCTGTGCTTTCAGGTAATGCACCACCTCCTGAACATCACCATCACTCACAAATGCACCATGGACGCGTCTTATCCTGCCACCAGATACCATATACAACATGTCGCCCATGCCCAGCAACTGCTCCGCTCCCTGCTCTCCTAGAATTGTTCTACTATCTATTTTAGATGTCACAGAAAAACTGACCCTGGTCGGGAAGTTCGCCTTTATGACCCCGGTGATTACATCAACCGACGGCCTCTGTGTAGCCATAATTATATGTATCCCGGCGGCACGGGCCATTTGCGATAGTCGCTGTATGGATGACTCAATCTCCTTACCGGCCACTAACATCAAATCCGCCATTTCGTCTACAATCACAACGATATAGGGGAATTGCACCTTCTCTATCGGCGTCCTATCGAAGATTGGCTCCCCGGTGTTTCCGTCAAACCCAGTTTGCAACACCCTCTCCAGCACGGTCCCGTTATCTATAGCCTCTCTGATCTTGGCGTTGTACCCAGTAACATTACGTACACCGACGGCGGACATGAGCCTATAACGCTCTTCCATCTGGGATATCACCCATTTTAGTACAGCAACAGCCTTCTTGGGTTCAGTCACAACCGGCGTCAATAGATGAGGAATGTCGTCGTACACAGACAACTCCAGCACCTTCGGGTCGATCATGATCATCCTGCACTGCTCGGGGGTCAGACGATACAACAGCGATAGAATCATTGCGTTGATTCCAACAGACTTACCCGAACCTGTGGTCCCAGCAATTAAGAGGTGTGGCATTTTTGTCAAATCAGCGACTACCGGCTCGCCGTCTATGCCCTTGCCGAGGATTATAGGAAGTTTTAGCTCGGGATCTGCATACTCCGCACTTTCCATGACGTCCCGCAACATAACAATCTCTCTGCGTTGATTGGGGATTTCAATACCCAAAACATTCCTCCCAGGAACGACCGAGATTCTCGTGGATAGTGCACTCATGGACCGTGCAATATCGTCTGAAAGGCCGATCACCCTTGAAGATTTTGTCCCGGCTGAAGGTTCAAATTCGTACAGGGTTACCACTGGCCCGTAGCGCACATCGATTATCTTTCCATAGATGCCAAAGTCCTTGAGCACAGAGTAA